>CAJBRY010000121.1 GCA_903958085.1 uncultured Geobacteraceae bacterium | reverse complement strand
TGAAGAGCGTTGCCGAGGATGCCATAAGGGAGAAGCAAAATATTTAGGGGGAATAATCCTTACAACTTCCCTTGAAGCAGGTTTTGCATCGGCATTGCGCCTCACGCTTGTTATGTCAGCTGTCGGAGTTTTCTTCTTCTTTGCTATGCTGATCACCTTGTACGTGTTTTTCAACCGCACTGTTGTTCAACAAATTGCTGAATTATATAAGCAGTTGGGGGATCTGGCTGGTAGCGAGGGTGATCTGACCAAGGTTCTCCATATACGGACTACCTGCGAAATAGGTCGACTGGGGGCGGAGGTAAACAACCTGACAGAAAAAATCCGTAGTACTTTTTTCGAATTGTATTCGCAAACCTGTCTCATCGGGACAAATGTATGTGAATTGGCGGCCGGTACTGAACGGACACTCAAGATGACTCAGGATCAAAAGGATCAGGCGTTTACTGTTGCGGCATCATCAGAGGAAATGGCCCAGACTATTCATGAGGTTACTGAAAATACGCACCGTGCAGCATCTCTATCAAGTGCGGTTGACAGCGCTGCAAGTAATGGCATGACTGTGGTAGAAGAGACCTGGAGCTGTATGCAGCAGATCAGTTTGAGCGTTAACGATACTCTGGTAATTATAAATGAACTTGAGGCGGCCTCAACCCGCATAGGAGAGATGGTTGTTCTTATAGAAGATATTGCTGATCAGACAAATCTTCTCGCGTTGAATGCTTCTATTGAAGCAGCAAGAGCGGGAGACGCTGGCAAAGGCTTTGCCGTTGTCGCCAGTGAAGTGAAGGGATTGGCAGAAAAAACAACCAATTCCACTCGTGAAATCAAGAAAGTTGTTGCAAGCATACAGAAGACAAGTCGCAGTGCGGCAGACATGATTGGTACTGAAAGAGTTCTTGTACAGACCGGGCTTGCCAAGGCGGAAGAGGCTCGTGACAGCCTCGAAAACATAAAGAACCATGCGAATGAATCACGTTTGATGATTGAGCAGATTGCAACTGCTTCTGAGGAACAGAATGCCACGACAAACCACATTTCAGAAATGATTCGTCTGGTTTCTCAAAGTGCCGTTGAAACAAACAGTATGATGCAGAAAACCAGTGAGGCCTTCATAACCTTTGCTGATGTAGTCGAACAGATTTACGGTTCTGTGGGCAAATTTTCAGTTGGCAACTATCATGATACGGTTAAAGCCTATATACGTGAGGTAGAAGAGAGCGTTTTATCTGAAATCGAAAAAGCACTTAAAGACAAAAGCATTACCATTGAGACCCTTTTTGACAGGGGATATGTGCCGATTCCAAAAACTTTACCACAGAAGTACACCACTAAATTTGACTCTTTCTTCGACAGGGTTGTCTCTCCATTTCAGGAAGTTATTGTCAGCCGAGATCAGAAGGTCATGTACGCTATCTGCGTCGATAATAACGGGTATTGTCCTAGTCACAATCTTCGCTTCAGCAAGCCTTTAACCGGCAATCCTGAGATTGACAAAAACAATAACCGGACAAAACGGATTTTTGATGACAAAACAGGTATACGCTGTGCTCGCAATACAGATGGTTTTCTACTCCAGACTTACAGGCGGGATACCGGTGAAATACTAAATGATATGTCTAAGCCACTTGTAATAAACAACAGGCATTGGGGTGGCATTCGTATCGGTTATCTTGCACCAAAGTAGTAATTATTGTAGCTGCACGTTTAGTATGCTATAAGCCAAATGTGAGATAAAGGATCATCAAAAAAATGTTTATTTGGAATAAGGGCGGGTTGTATGAAGCAATTGGGAGATATACTTGTCGAAGCCGACATTATCAGTAACAAGACGCTTGAAAGGGCTTTGGAACGCCAAAAATCTGAAAAAAAACGCCTGGGTCTTGTTCTTGAAGAGATGGGAGTTATTACCGAGGAGGAGCTGGTTGACGCTTTGTCAAAACAGTTCAATTTCAAAACAATAAAGAATTTCGTAGATCACAGTTATCCGCAAGAATTGCTTGATATTTTGCCGTCTGACTTTGCTATGAAAAGACTGGTTTTCCCGCTTAGACAAAAGGATGCCATGTTGGCAGTTGCAATCACGGACCCTTTTGATCTTGAAACAATGGAGATGCTTAGTCGCATCAGTGGGTTCCAGGTTGTTCCAGTGCTTGCAAGCCGCAAAGAAATTCTTGACGCAATTTCGGTACATTATCTAAAGGGGAGTAGCGGGGTAGGGGAAGCAATATTATTGGTTGAGCCTTCAACGACAGTAGCGGTTATAATCCAGAATGCACTGATAAAAGACGGATATAAGGTTTTGCTGGCTACCGATGGCTTGGAAGCACTGAAAATTGCATCTTCC
>CAJBRY010000120.1 GCA_903958085.1 uncultured Geobacteraceae bacterium | reverse complement strand
GGTGGCAAAGACTTGTGAAAGTTGAAGTAGTATGTCCACTTCCGCTGGGGTAGCAAGTGCCATATCCCAACCAAGTCTCCGCAACATTGGAGCGGCACAGGTTCGCCGTCTAACGGTTTCTATCATAGACTCCATTGCTACGTTATCCAATTGACCACTTTGTAGGTGGAATGAGAAGACGATAAATGAAATGAGTTCCATCATCGGATCGTCTTTGTCTGTGGTGCTGAACTGAGGTAAGTTCTTTTGAAGCTCTCTCATGGCTTCTAAGTAGTAGTCAGGATAATACATTCCAGCATATTTATAATCAGGTATGGTAATTGTCGTAGTCATAAAACTCAACTCCCAATGGCGATCTTGTCTGTCTGGACCCTTGCCTCTTCATAGATATAGTAACTTAATGAAACAGTGGCGTTTCCATTCTCTTGAGTTATCGCAACTGTATGGGGTAGTAATTTAGCCACTTTCTTGGTCTCAAGAGGCAAAAACTTTTCCTTCAGAATGTCTTTTATATCATTTTTGATATAGCTATTGTTCATGGAAAAGACCACGTTTTCACTGATCCCGATACGCTCCTTGATGTCCCAAGGGTTGCGGCTATTCCTTGGTTTAAACATATTGCGAATGAATTGCCGAACCTCTTCAACTCCAACTACAATGGAGATCTTTCCGTATGGGTTGACCTCGATGGGTGTTTTAAGTGTGGTGCTCATGCGGGATTGACTCCTCCTGTAACGCCTGAAGCTATAACCCCGGTCGGAGGTGGAGATGTCAAAGGAGGCAATCCGCCTATTCCCATGTGTCCGTGCAGGTTATATAACTTCCCATCTATTGTAACCATTGAGGTAGCCACTGCCCCGCTTGTCTTCAGTTCTATACCGGCTGGAGACTCCAATGTTATCTTACCTGTGGATTTTACATTCACCATGCCCGTCTTTGTCAGTTCGATCTTGTTAGTCAAGTAACTCACTACTATCCCGGTTATGGAAAATTCTATCTTGAAGCCGAGAGGATGGTCTAATGTCACTTTTTCGGCCCCGGTTGTAGAATCGAAAATCAGCCCTCCTGCTGGAGTGTCGATACCTTGCATGAAACCATACTTAGCCAGGAATTTGGAGGATGGCTTGTCAGTCATATTATAACACTGATTAAGCCAGAATACAGTCAATTCCGACAAATCGTCGTCGTCGTCGTGGATCTCAATAACTACTTCCGCTCCCACTGGAGGAAGAAAGAACATCCCGCCTTTTCCTTTGGCTCCTGCATACGGCATCGACGGCTCGCACCAGCAAGGCAATTCTTCTCCGGTCAGATAGGTGTCGCATTTTACCTTGATCCTCTGAGCGAGAAGAGGGTCCATGATGTTAGTGACTATTGCTCGGTGTTGTTGTCGTCCCATTATATTAAAGCCTCCGGTGTAGCCAAATCATCAAATTTTGTAATGAGCTTGTTTAATTCCATTTCTAGCGTATATCCGGCATCGTTGCTATAGTTGTGCTTTACCTTATAGACCTTATATGCACCGTCATATCTGCTGGTTACTCCCGTGAATTTATGGACCTGATACTTATGAAGTGTCTCAATACCTACCGTTTTACAACTTGCCACAATGAACCAATCTTGATATTTTGCGAAGAATGCCTTAGCTAACGTGGTTACATCCATTGTATTTTTTATGGTCATCGGAAGTCCAAACAGTGCCTTGTCTTCGCCCATTACTTGAACTTTAAATTCGGACCCGCTCGGGACGTTCTTATCCACCCATGTACCGGATTTTACAATTTGGGGTTTACCGACAACCACTCCCTTGGTCTTTGAGAGTTTTGCCGTCACCTTCCAAGCCTGAGCCTTGGGTACGGTCCTGTCAATGTATACAATCTCTATCATCGTGGGCAATCCTTGGGTGGACATATCTGGCTTGAAGTTGAATAGAGTCGTGGCATCTCCAGCATTGTACTTGAAGACTACCACTGAATCCTGGACCTTATCCTCTTCCCAGTGGAACTCAGTTTTTTTTATAAGTGGGTTGTATTTTATATAAAACCGCCGTGAGTTGGCAATAGCCAGCTTCTTGCAGAAATGCCAATCGGACATATCGTTTGATGTTAATGCCTGCTGTTTTTGAATGCTGTAAACTTGATCCTGATACCATTTATCAATTACCAGTTGATCAATTTTCAGTTGTTTGTACCGGTTCGCCTGTTCGTTTAGAATCTCGATCTGGGCGTCGTAAGAGGCCTGACTGGATTCGCCCATGGCTTGATACATCGAGGCGATTGCCTGGGAGCGTTCGAGGGCGGTTTTCTTTTCTGACTCCAGCAGTTCGTTATTTATATCGAGGATATCTTTTTTGTGCTTCTGCTCCAGGATATACAGTTGATCCTCAAGGCCCATGCGTTTTTTGATTTCGTCTTCTACCGCAAGTTGATTTGATATGGCTTGTTTATCAAGTTCAAATGTTTTGTTTAATATGGCGGTGCGCGATGCAACATATTGATCGATGGTGATGATCTGCTGGTCGTACTGGTTTTTGAGTGCTTCGAGTTCTGTTTCGGTTACGGCTTTGTTTCGGTCTATGGCACTTTTGGATAAGGCGTCTTCGTAGTCGGCAATGTCTTTTGCCTTCTGCTGATTCAGCTTTACGATATCCCGGGTGTGGGCTTGCTCCAGTTCAAAGAGTTTGGCGTTTGTTTTGGCTTTGGCGTCTGGGGTTTTATCGTTTGCGGCGATTTCTTGCAGAACGGCGGCCTCTTTGTCGTATTCCTGATTGATGATGGCCAGGCGGTCGGCAAAGTATTTTTCGAGGGATATGCTGCCCTTTTTGTAGGCGTCTTCCAGAAGAAGAAGTACCGTTTGATTGGCGGACTTCATTTTATCGAGTTCGGAGGACAGGACGGAGCTGGCAGACTTTAAGTCTGGAACGACTTTTTCGGGGGGGAGAGATGATTTAAGGTTGGCCGGCTCTTGGGTGGGGATTTTGAAGGGGCCGGCGAACCATTCTTTTTTATCTTCGACGCCAAATATTTCGGGGTGATCTTTTTTAAACTGGTTGATCTTTGATGATGTTAATGTGATCAGGCCGATTACGGCTCCGGTCTGGGGCCCGAATAAAATGGTGCCAACCACACCCGCGCCGGCTGCACCGACGACACCGGCAGGCATGCTGTTGTAAATGTCGGTTACGGTTTTGATGGAGTCTGCAAGTTTTGATATGGCTGATGGGATGTCTGTACCGATTTGGATGATTGTCTTTGTAAGCGATTTTGACAGGTCTGACAGGGCGCGTTGCACATCTGGTTTTGTGATTTCGATTCGCATTTCTGCAAGGGCTGTTCTGGCTGCGGCGATTAAATCTGTCATGGCGGGATCGAATGCTTTGCCCATGGCGACTTTAAAGTCAGGCAGTTCGCGGCCGGTAAGGGTGCGGAGCTGCTTTCCGGCATTTTCCATTGATTTTAAATAAAGATTATTCGTAATGGTTGCCGCTTCGAGAACTGCGTTCGATCGGATCATCACCTTTTCTTGTTCGGTGAAAGATTCTTTTGCTCTGCCTGTTTGTTCGGCTACTTTTGCATATGATTTTTCCCAACTGACATTGATCCCGATATGTCTTAGCACTTCAACTTCTGACGCTTGGATGCCAGTAATCATTCTGTCTAAAGCTTCGCTTGAACTCATTTGACCTATAACGGCTGCACCTTGTGCTGCATCTGCAAATTTGGTGGCCAGGGATAAATCCATGTGCGCTTGTGCTAATTTGGTGACAGCCGTTCGGCTCTCGATCATGGAGATGCCGGTTTTTCGCATCTGTTCATCGACGTAGGCCAGTTGCTGGGCGGAGTAGCCTGCATTTTCACCGACGACGTTCATGGCAATGCCCATTTCGGCAAAGCGGGATGATGCAAGGGCGGTGTCTTTTAAAAAATCACCAATTTTATAGAGGGCGATTGCGGATATTACGGTTGATATGGTGCTGCCCAAAGAGGACAGGGCTTTGTTGGATTCGGTTACAGCGCTGTTGACGGAAGATGAGAAGTCTTTGAATTCTTTTTTGGCCTGGGAGATGCCGGCTTTGAGGCCTTTGTCGTAGGCGTTGAGGATAATATTGATGTTTGAATCCATGTAGGCAAAATCCTCTTTGGAGACAATTGGGTGATTATTGTAGGGGCGACCGGCCGGTCGCCCTCGTGCAGACTGCACATTATTTCGAATACAATTTCAACACCATTGGTTGCCTGGCCATCGAGGGCGACCGGCCGGTCTCCCCTACATTTAATTTTTGATGAATTCTTGCCAGTCTTTTACTTCTGCCTGGGCGTACCGCATGGCAAGGGCCATTTCTTTGATGTGGTCTTTGCGGTTTTTGGCGTTTTCTGAAATTGCGGTCAGGAAAAAAGTGTATCCGTATTGCCAGACTGACTTGTGTCCGGATTCGATGAGGCGACAGATGGCTGTGTTAAAAGCTGCATGGCTGTCGCTTCGATGCTTTTCATCAGGCCGCTTTTTTCCATCAGGGCCAAAAAAGAGGCGTTGACCTCCTGGACGGATTCCCAGATTATAGCAAGCTCGCTTGGCGCAAGATCATCGATATCTGATGCAGATAGATTCGTGACAAGCGGAAGATGATCGAGAAGGGTGGTAGATTCTCCATTGAATACCGCCTTTATGTCTTTGACGCGGAGTTCTTTTATTGCGACCTCGCGGTCGTCTATTTTGATCTGTTTTATTTTTCGCATGATTTCCCATTTTAATGTAGGGGCGACCGGCGGGTCGCCCTCGATGGTCAGGCGACCAATGGTGTTAAATTGTATTTGAAATAATGTGCAGTCTGCACGAGGGCGACCGGC
>CAJBRY010000119.1 GCA_903958085.1 uncultured Geobacteraceae bacterium | reverse complement strand
TGTAATTTTCCTGATACAACGCTGTGCCGCTTCCGGATTCTTGAGTAAAGTCAGCCAGCCAGCTGCACATATGGCCAGTTCGCGGCAAATGTCATGAAAACGGCATTCGGCTTCGAGCAGGCAGCGTGTGGCGTTGTCAGTATCATTTAAACATTCCAACCAGGCCTTTGCACATAATTCCCAGTCCTGCGCATGTTTGGCGTAAGCCTCGGCCTTCCGTATGATCTTGGCGCATTCACCTGGACTATCCTTCTTGTCTTGATGTTGTATGCCATGCAGGCAAGATTCCATTCTCCCGATACCGATTCTTTGCCACGGAGCATGAAACAACGGAATCCCATCACCCCTTGATTACGCCAAAGACTGGCTCTGAGGTTACCTTACGAAGTGCGTATACTGCCTTGCCAGCTAATCTTACCGTAATTTTCACATAACGTAAATTGGGAGCCTTGCACTTCCCAGTCTGAGAAATTTCCACCAAACCCACATTAACAAGTGCTTTCATATCATCGGAAACATTTTTGATGTTTCTTACTGAGATCTCAGGCAAATTACTTATTGAGCTAGGGTGCTTCTCTCGGAACATCTTGAGTAAAGCAAACAGCTGTGGAGCCATGGAACAATCGACAATGCCACATCTTCGATTCCAAGAGCCTGAATATTTAACTTGTAATCCTGATAATCGGCGCAAATATTTTTCGCTTTTTTTTCAAGTTCAGTCAGATTGATTCTGGATTTGTTAGTCTTGATTTCAGCGACAACGATTTCTTTATTTATGTCATTAATCGCAACCAGGTCAATCTCATTTTTATTGCCACGCTCCCAGTACGAGCCAATCCGGTTGTACTTACAGCTAGCATCATACAGTTCATGGAAGAAACGCTCCAGTATCTGACGTGTGCTGTCAATAGTGAACACCGTGTGTTGATTCATGCCGTTTTCAGTTGTCTGTAGTACTCCCTCTCATATTCTGGTGGTGAAATGTACCCCAATCTCTTCTGCCGTCATCCAAGAATTGTAAGCGTAAATAGTACTATCACCCAGCGGAGTTTTCTTGCCTGAAATTATATTGACGATAGAGGTCTTGAATGGTTATGATTTCTGACTTAGGTTGTGCTTTTGGATGCGGGCTCTCTCCAATATCCATTCACCGCAAATAATCCTTCGCAACATTGCGAGCCTGATCTGGAGTAAGTATTCCATATACACCAATAGGTACGAAGGTTTTATTTTGCTTACCCCTTATACGTTTATATACGAAGAAGGTCAAAACTGCTTTGGTGGCTCTGACCCCGAACCCTGAAAGCTCAGTATCAAGATAGTCAACTTGTCCAGATAACGGCTTGACGATTTCTGCCATATTAGTTTTGGAGATCTTCAACCGTGGCATAGTGACCCCATATAGTAATCATAATCTATGTAGTGACCAACCCAGCAACCTGATAGTGACCGGAATGGATAAATTAAAGTGGCGGATTCAAGTCTGAAGTGCAACTTTTGTAAGTGAATTTAAGTGGTGAGCTGCGTTACTATCAGCGCCACTTAAACGACCAAGTAAAAGGTGCACAGATGAAGCAATAC
>CAJBRY010000118.1 GCA_903958085.1 uncultured Geobacteraceae bacterium | reverse complement strand
CTCCTCGGCAAACTGTTCCCAATGTTTTTTCTGGATTGAGCCTGGATCACTCTCGCCACCAATCTTCATGGCCAAGCCTTCCGCCAAACCGTAATGGGCGTAAATCCTCGTCGAAAGCAGATCGTAGAAGGGGGCCAGCATCGGACCTTCCGGCAGCAGCAAGAGAGAGATGTTCTTGCCATGTGCATCTGAGTTGCCAATCAGGTAATTGAATATCACCCAGTTCAAAAGCGACAGCACATCCTTGCCGGACCTGATGCTGGCAGTGCGAACCAGGTTGAAGCATGCAGCCAGGGACGGTCCACCTTCGGACTCATACTTGTATTCAGGAGGGATTTGGAGCGCCTGGCAGAAATCTTCCTGATGCAACCGCCTGGTACCATCGCCAGCAATTACGCGATCAAAGCGCTTGACTATGAATACTCGTGTTTCCCCATGTTGATGGATGAATGTTCGAGGTACATCCAGGCCAACCGAGTGAGCCAGGGCCATGCAGAATGCTTCGTTCTCCACCGTGCCGTCCAGATTCTCGATGGCCGGCTTGATGATGTAATTGGAAGGAGCTGTGCCATACCCCAGATGAAAGTGTTGCTCATCAAAAAAGATCGGAAGCTTCTTCTGGGCACCAGCCAGTGAGAGCCGTATCCCTTTCTCTCCTGCCAGAAGCGGCCGCTGAGGAAGTTCGCTGATAATGGTGTTGAGTTCATCCAGCGAGAGCTGGCGATAGGAGCCGGGTTCACGTTTCTGTTCTCCTGACTCGGGATAGAGTGAAACAGCACCGGCGCAATCACCGCCGATCCGCTCCAGGAGCCCATAATCATTATTGAGGGAAACACCAAGATTCCGGGCAATCACAGCACGGATTTTTTCTTCAGGAAGGAGGTTGGCGAAAAAGGGATGTGACTCATCGTCGGAATAGGGGGCGGCGCGTAACGGCAGCGAGAGGGACAATGGGATTCTCGACTGCTCCAGCCACTCCTTGTCATACTGGAAGCAGAAGCGCTTCTTCGAGTCCAGCCAGAGCCGTCCCACGACATCTTCGTCTATCCTGACAAGCAGACCGATAGTCATGATTCGTCTCCTGGAGATGCCCACGTACGGGTACTCGCATCCAGCTCGATTCCGAGGCACTTGACAACCTGCAGTACTTTGTTCAGGCGAACGGTCTCCTTGCCGTTTTCCAGGGCAGACAGAAAGGCATAGCTTACGCCACAGACAGCAGCCGCATCTTCCAGGGTAAGGCCATCGTCTTTGCGCTTCTGCTTGATGATCCTGCCAATGTCTATTGCACTCGTAATCTTCATTTTATTACTCCACAATATATACGTTCGTATATTTATACCAGTTAGAATGAGATATTAACAGTAAAATATATGATCGTAGATGTCGAGACATTATAAGCCAACGAAACGACTAATTGTCTGCGTTCGTAGATGAGTATGCGGAGTTTGGGGACGGAACATTGCGTAACCTACGGCGACAAACGAGAACTTTTCACCTTATCCTCACGATCAAGGAGCCGTTGCGCCCATTCTTTGGCCCCTTGGTATCGTTCCAGTTGGGTTGCACTGGGGAGTTGGCCGCTGGTCATGGCACTGGATGCCTCCAGTAATTCCTGGAGCGATGCCAGCAGATCCTCATTACTCATTACAGAAACCTCCATTTGTTGTTATCCTTCAGTCTGAATCCGGCTTGCCACATCCTGAAAGAAATCGTGCGACCAGAGGACAAGCATCTGCTGATCCTTGACAAAAGGCGCCACATCCTTACGAGCCTGATTCACATCGAGCCGGTCGATTGCCTCGAACAGTAAATCGGTAAAAACTGCCGGTGAAAGATTTTTTTCGCCACTCCAATGGCCTGTTTGACGCATCCGCTGCTCAAGGTGAGCTAGGTTCAGGTGCGGATGGTTGGCGGCATACCAGACCAAATCATACCAATCACGCCCCTTGACACGGTTCTTCCACTTGCGGAAGAGGATTGCGTGCATCTTGCCGGCAAAGAGATCCGGGAGCGAATAGCTCCGGACGGCAAACGGTATCGGTTGCAGCAGATACCGGGTCTGGGTGCTGAAACCCGGCGGCGGGTCTGTGTCCACTTCGATCTTAACCTTCAGTACCTGTCCGGCTGCAACCCGACCGGTAAGTTCCTCACCGGCTTCAATTACCAGGAGTTCATTACGGGTGTTCGCCTTGAGGAAAGCAGACTGCACCGCCGATTCCACCGCTTTGTCAACCATCTCCACCCGGACGTTGAAACCGAATGCCTGCAATTCCTCTTCAAGTGATGCAGTGTAGCGCGCCAGATTAAAGTCAGGGGATGGTGTCAGCAGCGAGAAATCCAGATCCTCGGAGAACCGGTCGAGTCCGTACAGGATGCGCAGAGCCGTACCGCCATAGAATGCAGCGTGTTCGAAAAACTTGGCCCGCCAGAGTCCGAGAAGCGCCACTTCCTGAATAATCTCCCGTAGTGCTCTGACTGAATCGTCAACGCTCTTCGGTTCATATTTGGCAAGCATGCGGATTACCGCCTCATGCATTATCGTGCTCCTTTACTCAAACGGGTAATCAGGTCGGCCAGCAGCTTTACTCTGCGTGATCGGTAATGCTGGGCAATTTCCATAAGTCGGGTCGGGTCAAGTCCACGGAGATTGGCAGGGTCGATGCGGAGATCAGCCAGCAAATATTCATGTAATTCCTTCTGCGTTGAAATACCGGCACCCCGGTCGGCGACGATCCGGTCTGCCAAGGCCTTTTCCGGAATAGCGATCAGAAAAGAACGGCCATCATCCAGTTCAACCTGGTCCATACCGGTACGAAATGCTTCCATTGGTATCATTCGATAGGAGAAAGTACCGACAGGCGAATCGAACGTCCGGGAGCGGCCGCAGGTTACCGAGGTTATCGTCTCAACCCGTTCCGGCGTCAGGCCGTGATAGTGCAGCGCATATTCAAGGGAAACATAGGACGGACCGTAGATGAGATTGGCGAGCAGTTCGCGGCAGAAGGGCCGACGACGCAGTGACTCGCCGAGGATATAGAGCCCCTTCTTGACGCGGATTATATCCCCTTTGGCCAGCATGCTGGATATCTTCATCCGTGGCTGTGCATATCCGTGAACGGAGTCCAACAGCGTTTGGTAGTCAAACTCTTCATAGGGAATGCTTTTTGTCAGCAGAGCGTTCGTCATTATCGCTATCTCCTGTGTGATAGTGATAATTTAGCAGTTATCAACATAGTATGTCCACGAAAAATAGACATACTATGCTTGAATAAGGCTATTACTCTTATTTGTACTTCAACATTTTGATACCATTAGGTCGCCAACTTAGGCGGTATCACATGGCTACTAGTCTTTGCATTACCCGGAAACAGGTTGCTAAAGGTTACGCCATGCTGCCATAAGGCTCTTCGTCACCTTGAATGGGTAATGGTATAATCAGTCTTCAATCCATTACTGAAGGCCATCTATAAACATTAACGACTGGATGCATGATTTTAAGACATCAGTCGATATAGTCCCCCTTATCATGTTTATCTCATCGTCTTTGTACGAATGATGTGCGAAATAATTTCTTGAAGTCACAAATTTTAATATTTGGCGGTAGAAGTACATCATCTCTTTACTCCAACTGGACTTGGGTTTGATTGAATCAATCTTCGAGAAGATGTCCTCAGGTTTATCATTCAATTTTGTTACAGGCCAATCAGTATGTAGAGATTCAAGTACCTTGACTGTTTTATGGTCTTTAAAAACTGTAGATAAGCCAACAAAAACTTTCACCAAATCATACGGATCTTCTTTTGACAATAACTTGCAGTACTTCTCCCTGATTACTATTTCTGTTCTTATTGTCATAACAATTAGATAATCCAATATCCTTGGCTGTTCAAAACGGATGATCCCTTTCCTATTAATGTTTTTATGTATTTCACAGAAAGAACGAATCCAAGGCCCAAAACTGTTTATTTCGCATAATCTGATATAAATATCATTCAAATTGTCAGCATATCCGAACTCTTTAATCTCTTCACAATAAAACTTCATAAATCTTATAAAAGTCTTCTGTAAATCAAATTCCTCATATTCTAAGACTTCTTTCAGCTCTGCCCACTCGTCCGTGCGAAAATGTTTATAAGACCATTTATCAAAATAATGCATCTCGCCCAACCTGCTAGTTATGCATAGCCATTGAAAAAGATGGTAAATATCCTGCCTTAGAAGATCCAGCGGTTTTCTTAGATTCCACCTTCCATTTTGATCAATCTGATCCTGCCATTTAGCGAATAAAATGAGCAGATTTTTCAAATCATTTTCAAGCATATCAATATTGCTCGCAGATTTATCGAGCAAAAAATTCCCTATATCTGCAAATGTTAAATCTGTCTTTGAGTGTCCACTATGCACAATAGACATTGCAGTTCGATACATTGAAACCCTTCGAAAGGTATTACTATACGTCCTGTTCCACTCCTCATTAACAGAAGAAACCCTTGCTACGATCTCAGCAATGCCCTGTTTCGGGGGCAAGAACCGTTCAATGTCGAGATACCCACTTAAAGCATCAGCAAGTACATATCCGTGCCAATAAGCAAAATAGGCCTCAAATGGAATATACCCCTGTCTTTCTGGTATCTTTACAATCTTAAATTTTTTAGGAATTTCGGTTCTGAATTTGTCTGCGAAATCAATTTTTAGAGGAGTACAATCATACGGGTGTAAGAGATCAGTCAGGGCTAAACTTTTAGGGGAAAAAAGATGGATATCGTAATTGCCTGCTGCTTTTTCTGCTGCATTTTTGACTCCAGTCCAAGCAGCCGGATGTTCGGGAAAATTTGACCATTTTTTTAGGTATGAAGCTGGTAACTTTACCAAGAGCTCGGGACTCAATGCACCGTTGAGAATTAGTTCAGACAGTTTAATATCATATGGAAGTTTCTCTATAGCGAAGTTGTCTTTTAAATAATATCCAAATCTTCCACCACAGACGCCCGACCAATAAGAATGACTCAGTGAAATGTCCAAATACCTACAGTATTTATCCGCTGATGAGTAAGTCACGGATCTATACATATAGGTCTCCAATAATTTTGTTGTTAGAAGATCTCATAATTCACGGAATACAAGCATCTCTCAGAGGTTGCAGGGTTTCGAAAGTGCAGGCAAAGGTACGCGGTAAGATCTGGCCGTTGTGAAGGAATTTGGTCATCAGGCTAGTTTGCTTCATAACTCTTGACGATATACTGCTTGGCTCGTTCAAAATCATCGGCGGATTTGATGGTGATCTCCAAGTCGCCAGTTCCAAAATGGCCTACCTTGCGCACATCACGCAGAAAGCCCTTTTCTTTTTCCAGATCCACGGAATCAGGATTGACCTTCAAATAGACAAGAAGCTTGCGGGTTTGCGGGTGGATCTCCACACAAGCAAAGTTTTTAATTCGTTTGAAGGCGAAATACTGCTTCATCACACTCAACTGGGCATCGTCACCAAGGGCCAACATGAAATCCTTCAACGCCCCGTAGCGGTCCTTCAGTTCGGTATCGGCCTGTTCGTAGAACTCCGACACAGACTTGTACTTGTTTGCTCCCTTACCGGCCTTCTTTTCTTCTCCCGTTGATATAACCTGGCCCGTTGTGGCGTTCACCAGATCAAACAACAACAGGTCTTTACCGTAGTGGCGATAACGGATTAGCTCGATGTTGCGGTTCATCTGCTGCACGGCGTGGCTGTCGTACTTGGTGAAGTTTCCGGCAATACAGAGCAGGCGGGGTGTTGACCACTCGATGGTATCGGCGGTCTCTTTGCCGAAGCGTTCCAAAACCAACAACTTGAACTCGGCCTTATGATCCATCAGCCAGTCGAGGTAAAAAAGCCCCTGATTGATGACGTTCTCATTCATGGCCCGTTTGTATTCGATGATCACCGGGCAGCCGTTTTCGTCTATTCCGAGAGTGTCAAGGCGGCCGCCGTGGGTCTTGCCGGTGGAGTATTCAGAGGCCAAGAAACGGACACCGAGGAAGGTTTCCAGGTGCTTTTCGATGAGAGTCTGGAGGGATTTTTCTATCTCGGCGGAATGGCCTTCAATTTCGGTGACGGAGTCGCCGGAGAGGCGGAATATTTTTATGTCGCTCATATGAAGCGCCTTTCAAATTTCAAGTGCCGTTGTAACATGGTCAAAATCAACGCCAAGCTCAGTAAAATGCGCTTTTCCGCACTGAATTTTTGCCCATTCGGAACCACGCATTTTTAGCTCGTCTTTTGTCCCTTTTGTTTCCCGAACAAGATACACCTTCTCGTCATTTTCCTTAACAATAGCCCAATCCGGATTGTATGCCCCAATAGGTGTCTCGACCTTGAACCACGAGGGTAATTTAATAAACAGACGGATGTCTTCCCGGCGACTCATCACTTTAGCAAATTGCCGTTCTACTTCAGAATCCCAAAGAACAGAGTCATAAATTGAATTATCGACTTCAATCATATTGGTTAAATATCCAATTATCTCCTTTTCTTCAAAAAGCAGCATTTCATATTCCTGCCCGTTTATTCGTTCATACTTGATGCCATTTACCATAAGCGTGTGCATTTCGTCTTGAATTGCTGACAATGCCTGATCAAGGAATTGCTGTGGATTAATCGGCACTTCGCCAAGACGTCCAGAACGAATAAGAATTTCGGCCAACGTAGTACGAGTCAATTCGGTTTTACCTTGAAGATACCCAATCAGGTCAGGTATCTTTGGAGCCGAGTAGCTGGTTTCTCCTTCCCGAACCGCCAACAGGGTTGTTGAAATTCCGTTTCCCCCCATTCCTACGCCTGCTTTACGCACAACTATTCTTGCCGGGATAATCTGTTCCATACCGTGCAGCCGTTCGGAGGCTTTCTCGATCAACAAAGAAGTCTCATAATCAACAGCATAACGGGTTTTGTGTTTGATGCGACTCCACAGCTCCTTGAAGTCTTCGTTCAGTTTCCATCCGACTTTAAGTTTGGCTGTCCGGCGTTGTTTCTTGTTGGTGATTCTCCCTTCAAACCTTACTCCACACTCTTCTTCGATCTCGGTTTGCAATTGTCTAGCAAAATCATCGTAACTTTCGTTGGCAATTACCGTCAGACGATTGATATTCGAATCAAAACAGCGCTCACCAGTCTCCAACACAGGCAAGCGCATGCCACGCCCAATTTCCTGGCGTTTCTTGATTTCCGACTTGGTTTCATTGAGCGTACATATCTGGAACACGTTGGGATTGTCCCAACCTTCCCGCAGTGCCGAATGGCTGAAAATGAACCGTAATGGCTCATCAAGAGAAAGCAACCGCTCTTTATCCCGCATAATCAGCTCGTATGCCTCATCATCGGCAGCGCTATCGCCACGAGTATCCTTGGGAATATCCTTATACTTGGCAAAATAACCGTTATGTACCTTATCAACCGGTAAGGAAGCCAGTTCTGCATACTTTGTATGGTTTGAGAACTCCTTGTAAGCCTCAACAAACCAATAACGAATCTTGCCGTCTTGCGGCCAGTAATTGGCAACCCTGTCGATAAAGAAAAGTGAAAGAACCTTGAGTCTTTGTCCTTCCGGAAGTGTTCGCTGTATTCTCAGTTCTTTTTCAAAATGCTCTCTTACGGTTTCCCGAATCTGAACCCTCATCAAATCATCAACACGTCCGCCATGACTCTGGCCAACAGAGAGATTCAAGCCATTACTGAAAGAAATAGACGCATTTCCGGCATCAATTTCATCAACTATATAGCCCTTGTAGTTTTCACGGCCATTGGAGCGATCAAAGAGATCAATACCACCGCTGGAAATGGTAATTACCTTACGCTTTGGAGCATCCTTATCATTAACATCGATCATCAGTTTAGCTGTTATTTTGGAACTGGAGGCGCTGATTGATTGCACATAAATATACGGCTGATTGAAATCGGAGTCATCCAGAACAGAATCGACTTCAATTCTCTTTACCAGCTTCAGGTCATAAGCACGTACCGGATCGAGGTTATACACGAGATTGTATAGATTGCGATGTGTTGCAGAATAGCGAAGTGTGCAGATAGGGTTAAGACTTGCAATTGCCGCCTTGGCTTGATCGCTTTCCATATTTTGCGGTTCATCCATAATAACGATAGGGTTCGCTGACTGGACAAATTCGATGGGGCGGTATCCGGAAAGCCGGTCGCTTTCCTTGTGAATTACGTTGTTGGTCTGTTTGTTAAAGGCATCAATATTGATAACTACGATCTGCAACGTATTAGATTGGGCAAACTGACGTAATTTTGAAACCTGACGAGAATCGTAAACCCAGCTATCGACCGGCACATTACCGTAAAGGGTAGCGAAGTGTTCATGCATCAGTCGTAGACTTGCCATTACACCTTCACGGATTGCCACACTTGGCACGACAATGATGAACTTCCTGAATCCATAGCGTTGATGCAACTCATGTATTGTGCGAAGGTATACATATGTTTTGCCGGTGCCGGTCTCCATTTCTACAGAAAAGTTCATACCGTCCAGGGCATTGCTTTCGCTGATACAATCACGGCGTTGAACAGTGCGAAGGTTTTCCAGCAAAGTATCTTCTGCAAGAGTCAGACAATTACCTAGGCCCAACTCCGAAAAAAGTTGGTCATTATTCTTCAGGCTGAACTCATAAGCACCAGATGCCAGTGGCTGACCCTCAAAAAGGTCAACGACAGCGTTAATAGCGTCAAGCTGATACTGCTGATTGTCATCAAATTTAATTTTCATTTAAGTCTTCTGTGGGGGGGATAGGCAGCTCTCTGACTTGCGCTACTTTTGACTGAAACCAAACTTTTAATGCTGAAATATAATCTGCCCAATCAGCAGACTTTGAAGCAACAAAAGCTATTTTATTTAACCCAAGTTCTCTGGAAGTGCCTAACTTTTCAATAATCCTAGTTACATACTCATGAGCATCTGCGACTATTACAAACTCAAGCGCTGCATCAATGACAAAATCTATCTCTTGATCACCACACTTAGGCACAGACCTGATTAAAGTGTGCAATCGCTTCTCTGGTGGTTCTATGGTAGGAGGTGAAAGCTGCCTCACATAAGATAATGCGACGTTCCGACGATCAATATCAGCAGGATGGTTGCCAGTTAATACTTTTTCCATTCGTTCTGCTTTGAGGGCTTCTGTTTGGAATCTGTCACCGTCGATAACAAAGATTGAGTTTTCGAGATTTTTATCACTTAGGAGCAATGCGGCAATAAGTGTAAAGCAATTATCTGCCGCCCCAAACCTTGTAATTTCAGTGTAAGGTCTTACTCCGACATCAGTAGCAACTCTCTCAATTATTGCTGTAGCCACATCATCTTCACAGGCCACTTCAAGAGGTCGTTGTTGATGGCCCGTCAGTCTATAAATAGCGTCTGGCTTAGTTTCGTTAAAACAGAATGTTCTGTGTGGGGGTATGGGAGTTTGATAGATGTGCTTAACTGCAATGAACTTTTCAAACTGGAGCACACTCTCTCTGTGTGTAGTAAAAATAATCTGCAGTTTGCGTCGTTCATCTGACGCATACTCATTAAGTATCGTCAAAAACCTCTTTAACGCGTCTGTATGCAACAATAAGTCTATTTCATCAATCAGAATCAAAGAGTACTTTCCAGCCATTACAACAGTTTTTAATATTTCAAAAACCCTTTGTTCTCCGGCCCCCATTGAAAGAGCAGAGAAATTAACGCCTCTATACTCCACACCAATCAGCTTCTTGTTTTTGTTTATTTCGTTTGCGTGATATTTTGTATATTCCCTGTTAAAAACGATCCCTGATTTTCTTCGAATTTCATTTGATTTTTCGTCTGTAAGGTCATTGGTCGCATATTTGATTTTAAGACGTGTTTTCTGCGTCTCAATTTTTGGAACAGCCGAATTGACGCCTATAAAATAGACCTCTCGCTTAGGAAGGTACTTTGGAATAGGCAACCATTGACTCGTCTCTTTTCTTATGTTGGTG
>CAJBRY010000117.1 GCA_903958085.1 uncultured Geobacteraceae bacterium | reverse complement strand
CAAATTATTACCCGAACACCGTACTTAAACAGTGTACCAGGTCTTCTTAAGCAAATTTCCGCCACGAGCCTAGCTTCGGTTGACGCGGCCATGGCACCTTATCGTAGCTTCCGTACTTTAATTACGGAGCAGAAAACAGCCATTCAAAACTTAAACACTACTGTTGAAAACCAGAAAGTACAAATCGCCGGTATAGAACAAGAACTACAGCAGGCAGCGTTGAACGTTGAAGGACAAGCACAATTTATTGCTACTGCTGGATCGATCTACACCGCTAATCCCCTGACCCTTGGCCAAGATGCGTTCATTATCTCCCTCAAAAGTCCCGACGAATTCATGGTTTACGTCCGTAGTCCAGAAAAATTTCTTGTGGGACAGCGTGTATATGTAACGCGGAAGGATACGGTGCCCTTGGGAGAGTTTGAGATTACCCAAGGTGAAAACTGGCTCTATACCATTAAACGTGTCGAAATGTCCGCTGATCTCGTCAAACTGTTTGATCGTCTGGATAACAAACTCAAAGTAATCGGGCCCAATGATTGGGTGGTTCCCAAAGAATTATACGTGCTCCCCAAAAAGAAGTGAGCCATGCGAAGTCGATTCGAGCAAGGGAAAAATAAGATCGACTTCGCAATAATCCTCCCGGCATACTGAGTAATTGATCCGTTCTATGTTTCAGTCAGTAGGAGTATTTGCTCCAGGGCTTCTTAGGGATGATGAATTACCCCAAGCCCTTAAAACCTGGTCCGGGGACGACACCTTTCTTAGGGCATATGGAGCAGCCTTTGCCCCCAACCCACATGTAGCCCATGAATATGAACTCGCACACAACCTAAACCAAGCCCTCTTCATTGAAACCATTTTCCCTTATTGTGTCGGCCGCTTAGATGCCGCCCAATAAATCAACCTTATGTATCGCCAATTCAAGTCTGAATGTGTAATTTCAAAACCACGTGCTGTTTCAATAAACATAGATTAAACAGGCAAGGTGGTTTTGCTGCATTGGTGGAGTCTCAGCTACATTACTTTATACAAACGAACTAGGCGCCCTAGAGTTACCCCAAACATGTTTTTCCGTCCCGCAACTAAAGCCAGCCGTTTTCCATCCTTAGTCTTCGCGGACGCACGAAATTCTTCGTTCATCATCCGATCTGATTCTATAAAACTGCTCGCTCCAAATTTTTTCAAGACCGAGGGAAGTACGGACGAGGCATCAGGATTGAAGTCATACTCGTAATACCCGATATGCTTGTCCTCTTGCATATTTGTACTGCCGTAAAATACTGCGGCGCTCTTCCCATCAAGTGAAAAGCTACCACCAATTCCTGCACTTCTGTAAGAAACAAAAGACCCAAACATTTGGCGAAGATCTTCTTGTTTTCCTGTTTGACCTGTACTGTCAATAGTAGACACAAGAAATTAAGCTGCCTTTCTTTTTTCTGAGAACCATGCTTCCGCGTACTTTGCTGGTGCCATGTTCCCGATTGCCGAATGCCTACGGATCCGGTTATAGAATATTTCGATATATTCCTGAATTAACGCCGTTGCTTCATCTCTGGTCTTGAAGTGTTCATGATGAACCAGCTCCTGCTTCAAGCTCCCCCAGAAGCTTTCAGTCGGAGCATTATCGTAACAATTACCTTTCCGGGACATTGAAGGTATCATGCCATAGTTTTTCACTGATTCCTGGTATGTCAATGCACAGTACTGGCTTCCCCTGTCAGAGTGGTGTATACAGCCATTTTCTGGCTTGCGGTAACGAACTGCTTTGTCGAGTGCTGAATGCACCAAATCCTTATTCATGCGAGAGCCCATGGCATATCCGACAATTTCTTTTGTGCCAAAGTCTTTTACCCCGGCAAGGTAGATCCATCCTTCGTCTGTCGGAATATAGGTGATATCGGTTCCCCAAACCTTGCTCGGAGCTGCTTCAGTGAACTTTTGTTCCAGCAGGTTTGGGGCCACGGGAAGTGAGTGTTGAGAATTAGTTGTAGCCTTGAACTTCTTGACTTGTACGCAACGAAGATTCATTTCATTGCTAATACGAGATATATGGTCTCTGCCAATAATAATTCCATTGGCAGCCAGTTCGGATTGGAGTCGGCGGGGCCCATAGGTTTGACGACTATTTTCAAATGCTGCACGAATGACTGGACGCATGAATTCATCATTGATGGCTCTGACAGACGGTTTGCGGGAAATCCAACGGTAGAACCCACTACGAGAGACTTGGAGAGCTCTGGCCATGATTTTGACAGGGAACTTGGAACGCTCCTTTTTCATCCACGCGTACCTTGCAGCGATTCCTTTGCAAAGTACGCCGTTGCTTTTTTTAATATGTCACGCTCCAGACGCATTTCGTTTAGGTCTTTTCGTAACTTCGCAATTTCTGCACTCATTTCTGCTGATGTTTTTTCCTCACCAGTCATAGGTGCTTTTCCCGCTTTAACAGCAGAAACCCAATTCCCAATGGATCCCTTTGGTATTTGCAGTTGCCGGGAAACTTCTTCCCGTGACATACCCTTATCCAGAACGAGCTTTACTGCTTCTGCTTTGAGCTCATCACTGTACTTACGATATTCGCCCATGCTGTCCTTCCCTTGTCCAGCTTAATATGCCGTGTCTACGGAAGTCAGTATAGGTCAGGCAAATCAGATCTCTGGAACGTCGGGGAGACGATTCAAAAATCCTTTGAAAATTATCGACGCTTCAACTATTGAACTTTGCTTGGCGCGGTGTGATTGAGCTAAGTTCCGCACTACAAAAGGGGCGATTAAACTACACGTATCATTAGATGGTGACCACTGTTTTTCTGACCAAATAGTGCTAACAACGGGAGCCGTTCATGAGATAAATGAAATGCATACTCTCTGCAAAGATGCCGGCGTGATTTATGTTATGGATCGTGGGTACGTAGACTTTAAACGATTGTATGATATTGAATTATCAAAGTCGACATTTGTGACAAGGCAGAAAGT
>CAJBRY010000116.1 GCA_903958085.1 uncultured Geobacteraceae bacterium | reverse complement strand
GACCTCGCTGCCGCCAAGCGAGCGTTTGAAGCGATGATGGAGATGAAAAAAAATCGACATAGCTGCAATAGAAGCCGCACACCGCGGTTAACCAAGCCACTAAAAATTAAGGGATGAATAAATGCCAGTTTATGAATATCGCTGTGATGCCTGTAACATTCAATTTGAACTCCCCAGAAGTTTTCAGACCCGCCTGCAGACAAATGCCCTAAATGTGGCGGAGCCGTCTGCAAGTTGGTATCTACATTCTGCAAATTAAAGATAATTCTACTCTTTTTTATCTATTGCTATTTTCACAGCATTCAGTTCATAATCTGGGAAGTCGTCATTCATTAAATTCATTTTATGGGGAAATATATGAAATTTGCATCAAAAAGATTCTGCGCGTTTATACTGATGGGATTATTATTTTTGATCTTTGGATGTGGCGAAACTGAAACAAATGTTCCATCAACGAAATTGATCGCCTCAATGGTGACTTCGTCTGCTGACTCAACAACTCACTCTCACTCTATCACAATACCATTCATTGATATTTCGGCATCACCGGTTTCAGATATTTTCCAATACAGAAGTGTCGCGAGCAATTCTCATTCCCATGTTGTTGCCATCACAAAACAGCAGATGATCGATATAAATAACGGGATGAAACTGGCTCTCACTTCTTCAACTTCGGATTCAGGGATCGCTCACACACATGTATGGGATATTCAAGGAGGAAGCTTGCTTTACGAGAAGAATTGTTATAACTGCCACACTAACGATAAACGTGGACATACTCCGATGAATGTTTCATTCAATTCCAGCCAGACTTCTTCTGTTATTAACCCAGGCAACGCACCGCTATCAAACTCTGCTTCAACAACACCAGACCCTAATTATTCACCATCAGCAAATGTGGTACTTGATGGCGCAACCCTTTACAATGCAAATTGTTTTACATGCCATTTAGAACTGGCATCTTCTACCAAGCCTAATAGGACTTATGCACAAATAAAAAATGCCATCAGTGGGAATATCGGTGGTATGTACTCTCTCGGCACTTTATCTGATGCACAGATACAAGCGATAGCTAATGCTCTGGTAAAATAGAAACCGTCGCGATCTGAAATATTATTGCGGTTTTATGAAGTAATGAGAACGGATAGTGTGTGTCACAGAAGGAGACAGACAATATTCGATAAAGGCTTTAGCAAGCGGATTTGGCTCCCCCTTAGTGATAAAATTTAATGATCTTGTAAGGGGATAACGGTTTTGTGCAATTGATACCATGTTAGCCTTTTTACCTGAAACAGATAAAATATTGAACGGCATACCGTTCAACTTTTCGTAAAACGCCTTACCGGTTGAAACATAAAACAATGCTCTGGGGTCCCTGGATACACTTTTTATCCCTGTTTCATAATCACTTATTTCCGTACCTTTCAAGTCAGCAACCTGGACACCAAGAAATTCAGCAACAATCTTATTTGAGGCGCTTTTGCGATACGGTATCAAACAGTTGATAGGGAGATCGTTGCCACCGATATTCTTCCAGTTGCTGTTTCTCCCAAGTAGGACCTCTTTCAGTTGAGCCATGCTGATATCTTTGACAGGATTTTTTGGTGAAGTAACAAAACAGATACCTTCGTAAGCTATTGTATAAGAGCGTAAATCAAGAGACTCTTCAGGAGTGAGGATTCTGGATACCATTCCTATCGAAGCTGTGTCACTCCGGATTTCTGATATTCCCATACCAGATTCACCACCACGTACAATAATTTTCACATTTTTGTGAGTTTTCATAAACCCGCTAGCCAGGTCGTTGACTAATTGTTCCATCGCATCTGACCCGCTAATTATCAAACGACCGCTTAGCTCTGCAGCCGTGGCATCAACCTGAGGTGTCACCACAGCTAAAATCAACAACAGTAACGAAATGCAAACT
>CAJBRY010000115.1 GCA_903958085.1 uncultured Geobacteraceae bacterium | reverse complement strand
GCAAAAGGCTTTCGTATGTCGATATGAGTACGGGTGAGATTGTTGAATGTCAAGTATTTGTAGCCTGTTTGCCCTACAGCGACTACAGCTTTGCCATGGCCGTTAGAAGCCAATGCGTGGAGGATTTTTTGTATGCAATGAGCAAGTGCCTACAAAGCTTTGGCGGTGTTCCACAGATGATTGTGAGCGACAATCTCAAATCGGCGGTAATAAAAGCCAATAGATATGAGCCCGAACTAAACAGATGTATGGAGGATTTTGCCAATCATTACGGCTGCACGGCGATACCTACCAGAGCCATTCACCCCAAAGATAAAGCATTGGTAGAGAATCAAGTAAAACTCATTTATCAACGTGTTTACGCCAAACTTCGCAACATTACCTTTACAAGCCTTAGCGAACTCAATCAAGCCATTGCAGAAAAGGTGCTGGAGCACAATCAAACCCGAATGCAGCTGAAACCATATTGCCGCGAAGAGCGATTTCTGTCGGATGAACGACATCTGCTCAAACCGCTGCCTGAACAAGGGTATGAAATAAAGTATTATCGAGAGTATAAAGTGGCAAAGAACAATCACATTCAATTATCTGAAGATAAGCACTATTACAGCGTCCCATATACCTATATTGGTACAATGGTAAAAGTAATATACACACGCACAATGGTTCGTATTTATGCTGGTGGAAATCAGATTGCCCTACATCCACGCGATAAATCAATGGGACGCTACAGTACCCAAAGGGAACATTTATGTTCTGCCCACAACCACTATAACGACAGAAGTCCAGCGTATTACGTGGACAAAGCCAAGCAGAAATCAGCAATTTTTGGTGGTTTTGTAGAATCGTTATTTATGCAAAACAAGCATGCAGAACAGCTTTATCGAACCTGCGATGGTTTACTTATTTTGTGTCAAAAAACGGAACTTGTCCACTTTGAAAAAGCCTGTCAAATGGCTATTGACTACCAGAAATTGACCTACACATTTATCAAAAAAGTGATTGAAAACAACATGACAAAACAAACAGATGAGGATTTATTGGCGAGTAAAAAAGCACTTCCAGCACATGAAAATATCAGAGGTAAAGAGTATTATACACAATCAACTATAAATTTCGAAAACAATGAATCAAATTCAGCAACAATTAGTTAGCCTACGGCTAAATGGAATGAATCGCACATGGCAAGCCCTTGTGGAAACGCGCAGGTCGCACGAACTAACGCTTGCAGAAGGACTAGAAATCCTTTTGCAAGCTGAATCGGAAGACCGTACCAACAAACGGTTTGAACGACTAGTAAAAGAGGCTAAGTTTCGTTATCAGGCATCTATCGAGGAGCTCATTTACGATGTGGCACGGGGTTTTGACAGAAGTGTCATTTCTACCTTAGCTACAGGGACTTATGTGCAAAAAGGAGAATCGGTACTCATTACAGGTTCTTCGGGATGCGGAAAAAGCTTCCTGACATCCGCATTGGGTCATCATGCTTGTGCTCAAGGCTATTCGGTAAGGTATTTCAATATACAGAAATTACTGCTGGCTGCCAAAAT
>CAJBRY010000114.1 GCA_903958085.1 uncultured Geobacteraceae bacterium | reverse complement strand
TCTGGAACCACGGGTCCGGCTGGTGGGAAGAGGAACGAAAGAAAAAAGGCATTGCCTATGACGATTCCCAGAACGATTACCTGGACAATATGGAATTGACCAACGTCCTCAATACCTTCCAGGAAAAGACAGGGAAGAAACTGGATATCCTCGGAATGGATGCCTGCTTAATGACGATGGTGGAAGTGGCGCACCAGCTCAAAGACAATGTCCAGTTCTTCGTCGGGTCAGAGATCGAAGAACCATTCGACGGCTGGCCTTACAGCACCGTCCTGAAATATCTCACTACCCACCCGGCAGTCCCTACGGCAACCCTGGCAGGTCAAATACCTCCGCTCTATGCCAAATCTTATGCCAATACCGATGATGACATAACTCAGTCAGCCATCAACCTGGCAAAGATCGACCTGGTTACTTCCAAATTGAACGACCTGGCAAAAGCGCTTCTTGACCACCCTGATCCAAATATTGCCAACGGATTTGTTTCTATGGCCTGGCGTTTGACACCCAAGTTCTACGACAACATGTATCTTGATCTGTACTCCTTCGCCTCGAATATGCAGAAGAAATCAACTGGCGATGTCAAGTTAAAGGCAGCAGCCTTGCTGAAAACTCTCACCATCGGCAGCACAAAGACGATCATCGCCAATAGCACCCTTAACTCATTCGGTAAAAAGATGAAGGGACTCGCCATCTACTTCCCGCCATCAAATGTCAATACGGCATACTACGACCTTACGTTTTCCAAGGTCAATCTGTGGGCAGAGTTTTTGAAGAAGTACTTCGCACAATAACAAGACTGCTATGAACATTCATAGCGATCTATATCTAAAGGAGGAATTACGAACATGAAAAAGACAATATTAATCGCGGTAGTTATCAGTTTCATAGTGGCTCTCAACGCTTATGGCTTAGAACCATATCGATCAGCCGGGCAATGCAGTTATCATGGTGGTGTGGATAAGGACACCGGCAAATGCAAGGACGGAACTGCCATAGGCGCGGTCAGCGCACCCAAGGAAAAACCCGATCCGGCAATAGCGGCAAAAGCCAAAGCCTGTAAAGCCGCAACATCGAAATATAACAGCCTGGCAAACAGCGCGACCTGGAAAAAGATTCAGTCACAGATGCTGGGCGACAGCGCTGATGATTGCTCTGACTCGTGGGATGAAAAATACGCTCCCAAAATAGCAGCGTGCAAAACAGATTCCTGCCGGAACGGTTACCAAACCACCCTTAACAAAAAATACAGTGCTTGCGAAGTAAGAGAACTGTGGGCGCTGGATTGGGAAACGAAGGTCACAACAGCAGAAGAAGCGAAGAACGCAGCTTGCAATTAAAGAGCAGACATAACCGGCTGGGGGGGAGATGGCACCCCTTGTCGGTGGCGGTCTTTAAACAGGATTACTAAGGACATACGAAGGAGGAATTACGTACATGGGAAAGGCAGCAGATAAATACAGGATACTTTCAATTGACGGCGGCGGCATCAAAGCCGTTATTCCGGCAATTATTCTTGATCGTCTCACCCGGGAACTTGGCGATTGGACAGACAAGGTTG
>CAJBRY010000113.1 GCA_903958085.1 uncultured Geobacteraceae bacterium | reverse complement strand
GCGAATTCCTTGCCCAGTTCGAGGTACGGCTGCCAAACGTCGCCCCGGCCAAATGTCCCGACGGGGCGAATATCGAAATAGGTAATCCCTGTGTCTAGCGTAACCCCGGCAACATCACCAGACCAACCAATAGTTGGATCAAACTCATTGCCATCGTTCGTATTCCACCCCGCATTAGCAAGCGCCATGGAATACCAGAGATTCGCATAAAATCCCCTGGGCAGGGTCACGTTCAACTCATTCTGGATAACCGGCCTGTCATAGAACACGACTCCGGTATCGCCGACGTATTTGTTGGAACTCTTTGAAGAAAACGTCACAACGGGCGATGCTTTTTCTGATTCCTCAGCATAAGAAACTACCGTGACGGCTACCGCAAAGAGTGCTGAAATGATACCTATAACAATGCGATGTTTCATTACTTACCCCGAGAAGTTAATTGTTTCCGCATAAACATGATTTTTCACTGGCTCAGCTTTTTTTGATGCACTTGTTCATTTCATGGGTTACAATCCAGACATCACGTTATGAATTTATAACAATGTCATCGCTTGAAAGGATTGTTACTGACATGGAAACATTAAAAATAACCGTTGATGACCAACAGACAAAAGAATTAGTTGTCCGCATGCTTCAAAGCGTAAAAGGGGTCAACATCAAAGAAAATAGACGCACCGCCCCCCTTAGTCCCGCAGCCGCCCTCAAAGAATTGTCTGGAATATGGAGCGGTCGCAATGTGTCTCTGTCCGATCTTCGCGAGAAGGCATGGCGGCGAGACTCAACCGCATGATTCTTCTTGATACCAATATCCTTATTGAGGTGTTCAAGGGTAACTCCGAGATCATAAACATAGTTTACGAAGTCGGTCCGGAAAACCTCGCCCTTAGTTCCATAACCGCGATGGAACTGTATTGCGGTGCTTTGAACAAACTGGAACTGCAACGGATTCGAAAACAGCTTGGAGCGTTTCAGCTCGTTCATATTTCCAGTCTCATTTCGGAAACCGCAATACTGCTTATTGAACGTTATGCCAAAAGCCACCATCTACAGATACCAGATGCGTTAATAGCCGCGACCGCCCTTTCAACGGAGAGCGAGTTGCTAACCTTGAATGTGCGGGATTTCAAATTCATCAACGGATTGTCCCTCAGATAAACGGCAGATTAATTTTCTTCCTCATCCGCTCTATCTTCTCCTGCAAAAACAACTGAAAACAGCCGTCATATCTACAGAGGCAGGGTATTTTGAAATAAGTTGTGCTCTCCTCGCTGGGGTGTATCTGACATATTACTCCTTTTCAAACTCCATTCTTAACTGCCCGCCAAACCCACTCAACCACCGAAATCCCCATATACGCTGCCAAAGTCCAATAGATATTGGAGATAGCAACACTGCCGAGGAAAATGCGCCAGTCCCGCGCAGACATCCCATTGTACTGGTGGCTGCCATGACGCATGTAAACCATGGTGATAAACGCATCTTCCTTGATGGAGAGAAAGAGAAAAACCACCGGGTCGCTGCGACGTAGTATCCAGGCGAAAAACTTCCCTAGCTTGCTCTCCCCATGGTAATCCTTCATCCCCTTGATAGTCTCGATCCCCAGCCAGTCACGCTTCGCCCAGTCGTAAAATTTTATCAGGATTACGCACGCAAACAGCGATAAGAACATCATTATCGCGCCGCCTGTCAGGATGCCAAGTTTGTAGATGACAAACGGGTAAAGCAGATAGTCAAAGGAATAGCTGATAAGATTTTTTATGGAGATGCCGCAGGTAAGTTCGGCTATGCGGGTCGCTGATTTCATGGGTGATTTATTCTTTGCAGCATGATTTGACAATTGGAGACATTGTTTGCAGTTTTCTTGTTATGTTCAAGCCTGTGCATTGGGAAGCCTTAGTTCTCTCAATATCTCGTAGCTATATCTGTC
>CAJBRY010000112.1 GCA_903958085.1 uncultured Geobacteraceae bacterium | reverse complement strand
TGTTGAAGTAACTTCAGGGTGAATCTTTACTGAGGCGGTGAAGTCTCCGGTGTGCTTGATAACATCGGCAAGAACAATGCTCTTGCGGTCAATATCGAAGCCGCTTGCTTTAAGATAAGCAGCAATTTCCATATTGGTGACAGAACCGAACAATTTACCCTCTTCGCCCGCTTTGTGGGTAAGTACGATTGCAAGAGAGTCGAGCTTGGAACCGATAATCTTGGCTGCTTCAAGAGCCTTGTTCTTCTTGTATGCCATCTGGCGTTTTGCATGGTCAAGTGCCTTGGCATTCTTCTCGGTGGCCACAACGGCGAGTTTTTTGGGGAGCAGATAGTTACGTGCATACCCGGGTGCAACTTTTACGATGTCACCGATGTGTCCTAGTGTATCAATGTTTTCATTCAGAATTACTTTCATTTTGTTCTTCTCCTTTCGAGCCTGTCAGGTATTTACAGGTTTTCCTGTGTTTTAGGGGTTCTAAAATCAACCCAAAGATCAAATAATCCAATTCCGGCAATAAGTGCCAGAAGATACGGCTGAATTATTAACATTACATACAAAATGATCCGCACTATAGCGGAAACAGAGCTTTTTGAAATCATGGTGCCTACAACCGCCATCCCCTGAATAAAATAGATCATGGAGACCACCAGCAAGATATTAAGCGCCGGTGTCGTAATTATTGAAGTAGGCAGCAACATTGCAAAACCTGCCGTAATGAGTACCCATACCAGTAAATCTGGTGTACGGAAGGTATTCAACTCACCGATTGATATCGGAAGATTCAATTTCAAAGTAGTTCTTTTCAGAAGAGCTAGATTGCCTCCAGCAATAATAACAAATAATGTTGCAACTAGAGCAGGAAATAACTTCGATAGCAGGTCCGCCCCGGTAGCCATAGAGCGTTTAAGAAGATCCAGATCCTCTCCTTTTACACCTGCTTTTTCGTATATTGCAACCGCCTGCTTTATGCTGCCCGAAATTTCATTAGAGACAAGTCCTTGCAGGTCTACACCAGAAACAGAGCTATATGCAATAAAACCCACCGCAAAAAAAGCAACATTGGCAGCCGTAGTCCAGAAAAGAGTCCGACTGCAACTAAAGCCAAGCAATAAAAGTTCGGGCATCAGATAACTTATCATTCCGCACATGCCGAAATAGAGAAATCCGGCAAAAAAACCAAATATTGCAGTTATTGCTGCAGTCGAGCCGAGCAGAATAATCAAGGATGGCATACGACCGTATACCAGTCGGTTATATGCGGCTGGAAACGGTGCGAGCATCCCCGAAAAAATTCCGATCGGTGGTACCGCCAGATAGGCAGCAAACAAAACAAACGAACCGACCACCCCAAGTAATGCCGCTTTCAGGCGTATTAGCAGGTTGTGGCCGGTTGGTGATTCAATGTTCATTCAGATAATTCAGTTTACTGCGTGATTAGCGGCAATTGGCAGAAGAGCTATGTTGCGAGCCCGTTTGATAGCCTCGGTGATGTGCCGTTGATGAGCAGCACAGTTACCGGAAATTCTGCGTGGAACAATTTTGCCGCGCTCCGTGATAAAAAAGCGAAGAGTACGTGGCTCTTTGTAGTCTATTACAAGATTTTTTTCTGCGCAGAAACGGCATACTTTTCGGCGCTGGAAAGGACGACGCTTGCGTGGACCTCCGGGTCCACCGCCAGGACCGCCGGTAGGGCGCTGTCCCGGGCCGCCGGCAGGGCGTTGACCTGCACCGGCAGGGCGCTGATAAGATGATGTAGTTGCTGGTCTTTCGTCACTCATGAGTATATCTCCTCCAGGAAATTATTCAGCGGCTTCTTCAGCGGCAGATGTTTCTTCCATAGTCTCTTCTTCCGATACAACTTCCGGAATTTCAACTTTCTTGTCAGGTGCAGTGCGCTCCGGCTGATCGGTGATGTTTACGCTCTGGTAGCGCAACACCTTGTCATCAAGCCTCAAACGCCGCTCAAGTTCGGCGATAAGAGCACTGTCCCCATCAAAACGGAGATAGTAGTAACGGCCTCTGGCAGACTTTTTGATGGGGTAGGCCAGTTTCCTGATACCCCAGTCATCCATCCTGAAACACTCGCCTTTGTAAGACGAGATTACGTCCTGAGCTTTTGTGGTGACAGATTTGATGTCATCTTCGCTCAGTTCTGGATGGAGGATAAAAATTGTTTCATACTTCCTCATGTTGGTAATCCTCCTCACGGATTCAAGCCCCGGTCCTACCCGGAGCAAGGAGATTTCGGCAGCAATGCCGTCTTTAAAAGAACAAGACCTCTACTATATTTTTTTGTTAAATGCAACAAAATCTTTACAAATCTAGCAGGGTGATAAGAGTCGTATCCTTGAATAATTCGTAAGTCCAGTTGAGGAAGGATTGGTGTAACGCTTCCGGTAAATAGATAAGTGATTCTCATTGTCCTAAGGTTTTGTTGCTGTAAAGATTGCCCGCAGCGGTGCCGGATGCCCCTCAATCGTCTTTTCAGCATCATCTGGATCAAGAAAATCAGACAGTGACTCAAATCGCATCCACTCCGTTGAATGCTGTTCCGCGGTGCTTGTGCGGGTGGCATCGACACAGACAATCTCTCTGAATCCGCAGCGCTTAAGCCACAATGTCAAAGCGGCAATTGAAGGGAGGAACCAGACATTGCGCATCTTGGCGTAACGTCCTTGCGGCATGAAGAAAGTCTCCTGATCCCCTTCGACAATCAGCGTCTCCAGAATCAATTCCCCCCCCGGGCGAAGACACTCCTTCAATTCGAAAAGATGATCAATGGGGGAACGACGATGGTAGAGGACGCCCATGGAAAAGACGCTGTCGAAGCAGGCGAGATTTTTTGGGACATCCTCGATGCCGATGGGGATGATATGATGCTGCGGATCGCATATATAGAGTTGCATCACTTGGAACTGCATCACCGAAACCAGAAAAGGCTCAATTCCGAGGACGAAGTCGGCGCCGGCGCCGCGCATGCGCCAGCCGTGATAGCCGTTGCCGCAGCCGACATCAAGAACTTTTCGTCCAGCTAGCGGCCGTATGAAAGGTAGAAGGCGCTCCCACTTCCAGTCCGAACGCCACTCTGTATCGATCTCAATGCCGAAAAAATTGTAGGGGCCTTTGCGCCAGGGATGAAAAGCCTGGAGTTTGGCGGTCAGATCTTCGCGGTTGACATGGCCGAGATCATCACTTGAGCCGATGGTGACATTGTCCTGCAGCGCAATTATTGATGGGCGAATCTTCGGTAGCGACTGTAGAGCGCTTAGCCACTCCGGCATCCTGCCGTAACGTTCAACGAGGAGCCTCTCGGACAGGATAGTTTGAAGTTGCTCAGACCAGCGTTGCTGCCCCATTGCAGCAAGTTGAGAATAGAGTGAATCGTAGAAGTTCATTTTATCGCGACTATTGAGGCAAAATTGAAGCACTGGAACCAAAGATCAGAGGAAGAGAAGCCTGACAACTTCAGTCGCTCTTGATGGCAGGCGAGAGTTTCGGGGATCATTACCTTCTCCAGCGCTGAACGTTTCTGGCTGATCTCTAAATCACTGTAGCCATTGGCTCGTTTGAAGTCGTGATGCAGTTCTTCATGAATGTTCTGCCGCCACGGCTCGCTAAAAGCGATCTTCTCGGAAAGGATCAGAACTCCGCCCTTGTTGAGCCCCGAATATATTCGCTGAATCAGCGCCAGTCTCTCTGCGGGTGGGATAAACTGCAGGGTAAAATTGAGGACTATAACCGAGGCATTTTCAATAGAGACCTTCTGGATATCAGCGCAGATCATCGTCACCGGAACGGTCGTCACAGAATCGAGAGCCAGGAGTTCACGGCCTCGCTCGATCATCGCAGGTGAGCTATCCACAGCAATAATATCACAGTCCGGTTGAGTTATCCGCTGGCGCATGGCAAGAGTCGCCGCTCCGAGAGAACAGCCGAGATCATAGCAGTGACTTCCGGCTTGAGCGTATTTCCCGGCGAGGATGCCTATATTGGATATGATCATCCCGTAACCGGGTACTGAGCGTTGAATCATGTCAGGAAAGACAGCGACAACGCGTTCATCGAATTGAAAATCAATCAACTCCTGCAGCGGCGCAGCATAGATGGCATCGGTTTTTTTGGTCACGGCCTGCAGATCCTTTATTGATTACTGTTATTTAAAGCTGCTTATTACTGAATATTGAATATAAAAACCGCTTTCCATATCTGGAAGACGGTTTTCTTGTTACCTGTCAAGTTAACTGTTTGTTAAATCGACAGAATAAATAATACAAAATTGCTACTTGTCAGAAGTAATAACTGAAGTCCTTTATCTCGAACGGTGAATCATTTAAGCACTCAATGAATA
>CAJBRY010000111.1 GCA_903958085.1 uncultured Geobacteraceae bacterium | reverse complement strand
CGTGGCAGAAATAGAGTCTCAGTCGAATTGCTTAAGGATTAGCCCCCCAAATTTTATAGATCCAATATCATTGCATTTTCATCGCAATCGGGGAATTTAGGGCATTTGATACAATCACCCCAGACTTTGTGCGGTAACTCAGCCTTGTCCACAAGTTGAAACCCGTGTTTAGCAAAAAAATCCGGCTTGTATGTAAGGCAGAATATCCGTTTCAACCCTATTTCCCTTGCTTCAGTTATACAGGCCTGTACTAGGCGACTACCGACTCCCTTTCGTCCGGCTTCTTCCATTACAGCCACCGAGCGTACCTCCGCCAAATCCTCCCACACTATGTGCAAAGCTGCGGCCCCGATAAGAACACCACTATCTTCAGCCACATAAAAGTCCCGAAGCGATTCGTATAATTCCGACAGTGAGCGAGAAAGCATATCCCCGCGACTGGCAAAAGTCATAAGCAGCTTTTGAATATCCTTAACGTCTGCAATCTGTGCTTTTCTAATCATCTGTTTCTCCCCGTTGATTTATCTGATTCCTACTGTTAGCAGTTGCGGTTTTAGAACCCTCATAAGTTCTTCAGGTGCCATCCCAACAAGATAACCGCGCTTGCCGCCGTTTATGTATATTTTAGACAATCCGGCAATAGTCTCCTCCATGTAAATCTGCATCGTAAAACGTGTCCCGAACGGAGATGTACCACCCACCATATAACCGCTATGTTTTTGTGCAACTTCCGGTGAACAGGGCGAAACCTGTTTTACTCCTATTATTCGCGCCAGTTCTTTTGTGGAAACCTGCATATCACCATGCATTAGAACTATCAGGGGCTTGCGTCTTTCATCCTCCATGACGAGAGTTTTGATGACGGAATGTTCTTCAACGCCCAGCTCGCGCGAGGAAACTGACGTACCACCCTTTTCCTCATAATTATAGGGATGGTCGCTAAAAATTACATGTTCAGCACGGAGCATACGGACTGCTGCAGTTACGGGTGTTTTTTGCTTTGCCATATCAACAAATCCTTGGTAATTGTTCGCCCGAAAGCATATCAACCGAGCGCATACCCCCAACAGAAGTCTCCATCTGCACCCGTCCGGCAGACCCGCTTACAACAGTCCCAATCAACGAGGCATCAACTCCAAGTGGATGTTTCCTCATTACCGATAGAGCGGTTTCAGTGGCATCGGCAGTTACAAACAGCAGCAGTTTTCCCTCATTTGCTACAAAAAGAGGATCAAGTCCCATAATTGAGCATACCCCACGCACGGCAGGTTTTATAGGTAGAGCATCTTCGTAAAGAGTTATGGCAACACCGGATTGTTGGGCAATTTCTTTGATGGTTGTTGCCACCCCTCCCCTCGTTGGATCACGTAAAACATGTACTGAATCTCCAAGTTCAGCAATAAGGTTGCTCACCAAATCATTTAATGCCGCAGAATCGCTGTGGATTTCAGTTCCAACCTCCAGACCTTCTCGCCGGGCCATGACTGCAATGCCATGGTCCCCGATTGTTCCATTGATGATTATTACATCTCCATTTTGCGCGTTGGCACCATGAATCAGAATTTTATGTTCGACCGCGCCAACGCCTGAGGTGGTGATAAATATTTTGTCTGCTTTGCCGCGCGGCACAACCTTTGTATCCCCGGTCACAATTGCAACTCCTGCTGCATCGGCAGCAGTGCGCATATCTTCCAGAATTCTCTTCAAATCAGTTTTGCTGAAACCCTCTTCGATAATCAAAGCAACGCTTAGCCAGAGCGGTCTGGCACCCATCATTGCCAGGTCGTTGACAGTTCCATGGACAGCAAGACTTCCAATTGTTCCACCTGGAAAGAATATCGGATCTACTACGTAAGAGTCGGTGGTATATGCAAGGCGTCCTTGAACGGGGCCAAGCAAAGCAGCGTCATTCTGCCCATTAGAGGCGCTTCCAGATATAGTGGGTATAATAAGATCATCAAGCAGCTGGTGAGACAATCTGCCGCCACTTCCGTGACCGAGTAGAATCAGGTCGTTGTTCACGAGAATTCCTCCTGAAAAGATGTGATCACTTTAGCACTTATATGGGCAACTGTCACGGCAGCTTTTTATGTTCGCAAGAATAGACATTTTATGCTAAATAGGTTGATTATTTATCGAAATATGGGGGCAGACATGACGGAATACAAACCACTACAGCAGCTTCCTGATAAGGCTGGATACAAGTCTGGGGATGTGCTGGTGCTGGTAGGAGAATTATTTGGTCGCGGCTATGCAAACGGTATGGTTGATGAGGCAAAACGTGTCGGTATGACAGTAATCGGCACAACAGTCGGACGTCGCGAAAGCGACGGAACCCTAAGACCTCTTAACCCTGAAGAACTGGCTGATGCAGAGTCGCTTTTAGGTGGAAGAATTATAAATATTCCGCTTGAAGCTGGTTTCGATATGGAGAGCGTTGACGGAATCCTTTCAATCGCGGAACAGTTGAAAAAAGTAAAACCTGACGACTTTGCCAGTGTCGAATTTATTGAGAAAAGCGTTGAAAAAGCTTGTGCCGCAGGATCGGCTCGCTTCCGTTCGCATTTGTCGCAAGTTGAGGCTGAACTTCTAAAGCGGATACCCGCAAACGCCAATATCCTTCTTGCTCACTCAATGGCAGGTGGCATACCGCGTGCCAGAGTGTTTATGCCACTACTGAACAGGATTTTTAAAGGCACTGGCGATAAATACCTGTCATCAGAAACTTTCTGGCACAGTCCTCTTGGCAGCCTCTGCAATACAAGTTTCAATGAAGTTACCGCTGATACCTTCCGCTATCTGATAGAAGAAACCGCAAGGCTTCGCGAGAGGAATACTGCTAACGGATCACGTGTTTCATACTCAGCCTATGGTTATCACGGCACTGCCGTTCTGATAAAGGGGGAGTATCGTTGGCAGTCATATACGCCATACGTACAGGGAATTGCCAAAATGAGGCTTGAGGATATTGCTTCTGAAGCAACGACTAAAGGCATATCGGCAACTGTTTACAATTGTCCGGAAATCCAGACCAATTCCAGTGCACTATTTCTGGGAGTTGAAATTTCTCTTTATCCGTTGTTAAGCGCCATACGTCGTGAAGCTGGTGATGATATCGCGTCCATCGTGGAAGATCGTTGTCAGAGTATGCTGAAGGAGGGGGAAACCGTAGCAAATATGCTGGAGCGTGCTGATTCCTATCTTTCCTCGCCGATTTTAGACCAGATTGAAGATTTTGCAACATGGCCGCAACACAATACACGTGAACAGGCTGAGTTGATGCT
>CAJBRY010000110.1 GCA_903958085.1 uncultured Geobacteraceae bacterium | reverse complement strand
TCTTCAGACATAAATGGCTTCCTGGTCGATGCGGTTCTTCAAAAAAATGTTCATCCGTTCTCGATAGTGAACAATATCTACATGCTGATGCAAAGCCTCTTCCAATCTCTCCTTGACATGCACGAGGCGGAACAGATTCGGATTTTTCATGCAGACAACTATATCTACGTCGCTTGTTTCCGTCGCTTCCCTGCGAGCAAGCGAACCGAAAAGCCCCAGAGTTGTAACCCCGTATTGCTCTTCAAATTCGCTTTTTAATTGGCGAAGTATTTCCAGTGTTGCCTCTCTTTGAATCATCTATCTTTCCTGATGTTATTTCTTCCGGTGGCGTTCATCAGCGAACGGATGCGAAGCCGCAGACTGTTGATTTTGATAAAACCTTCTGCATCAGCCTGATTGAAGACCTGATCCTTCTCAAAAGTCGCAAAGTCGAGATTGAATAGTGAATCTGTTTCAGACTTGCGACCTACAGTACGGCACAGTCCCTTGTACAATTTAACGCGAGCAACGCCGTTTACGCATTTCTGTGAATCATCTATCAGTGTCTGCAGCATCTGACGTTCCGGCGAAAACCAGTAACCTGCATAGATCTGCTTTGCATATTCCGGAATCAGACTGTCACGGATACGCATAACTTCACGATCCATAGTGATCTGCTCCACAGCGGAATGTGCTTCGCGTAAAATCGTACCGCCCGGGGTCTCGTAAACACCACGAGACTTCATGCCGACTGAACGGTTTTCAAGGAGATCAACACGGCCAACGCCATGCTGACCGCCAATGGTATTAAGGTGGGCAAGCAGTTTTGCAGGTGTCATCTTGACGCCATCAACCGCCACAGCATTGCCATTCTTGAATTCAATTTCTACATACTGCGCCTTGTTTGGCGCTTTTTCCGGTGGTCTGGTCAGAACGTACATCTCTTCAGGTGCCTCAGCCCAGGTATCTTCCAGTATTCCGCCTTCGAAAGAGATGTGCAGCAGGTTACGGTCAGATGACCATGGGCGTTTTTTTATGGTCGGAATAGGAATATTATTCTTCTTGGCATAGTCAATCAATGCCAGGCGGCTGTTGAGATCCCACATTCTCCAAGGTGCAATAACCTTGATAGATGGATCGAAGTGATAGTAGGCAAGCTCGAAACGAACCTGATCGTTACCTTTGCCTGTTGCACCGTGAGAGACGGCATCGCACTTCTCTTTGGCGGCGATTTCCATCTGGCGCTTGGCAATCAGCGGGCGGGCGATGGAGGTTCCAAGCAGATAGTGCCCTTCATAGATTGCATTTGCACGAAACATCGGAAAAACAAAATCACGTACAAACTCCTCTTTAAGGTCATCGATATAAACTTTGTCAGCACCGGTAGCCAATGCCTTTTCACGAACCGGATCAAGCTCTTCACCCTGACCAAGATCGGCCGAAAAAGCGACAACCTTGCAGCCATACTCGTTTTTAAGCCATTTGAGAATTATCGAGGTATCAAGCCCGCCTGAATATGCAAGGACTATTTTGTTGATTTCCTGTTTTTTTGTTTTTGCCATCTGTTTAGTCTCCTTTAGTTGCAGAAATTATTTGATCAAAGTGGCCATAATGGCCTTCTGTATATGAAGCCGGTTCTCCGCTTCATCCCAGACAACCGAGCTTTTTCCTTCAATAACCGAATCTGAAATTTCCTCACCACGATGTGCAGGGAGGCAGTGTAAAACGATGCAATCCGGCTTTGCCAATGCAAGCAGATTATCATCAAGACAGTAGCCGACAAAAGCTTTCTCCCGCTCTTTTTGCTCTGTTTCCTGCCCCATACTGGCCCATACGTCCGTGTTTACTACATCGGCACCTGCTACAGCGCTCTTCGGGTCCGTCGAGAGAATGATCTTCCCTGGAGCCTTTGCTTCTGCCCACTCCATAACTTTTTTGTCAGGTTCATATCCGGCAGGGCAGGCAAGACGCAACTCAAAACCAAAGATTGCAGCCGCTTCAATCCATGTGTTAGCCATATTGTTGCCGTCGCCTACCCAGGCAAATTTTAGCCCTTCATAACTCTTTTTATGTTCGATTACGGTCATTAAATCAGCCATGATCTGACAAGGATGGAACAGATCCGTCAGACCATTTATAACTGGAACGTCAGAGTATCGAGCAAACTCCTCCACAATCTCCTGACCAAAAGTGCGTATCATTACCCCATCGCAGTAGCGAGCCATAACCCTTGCCGTATCCTTGATCGGCTCACCGCGCCCCATCTGGGAGTTGCCGGAGGACATGAACAAGCCGTGTCCACCCAACTGAAAGACTCCTACTTCGAATGAGACTCTGGTGCGAGTGGATGCTTTTTCAAAAATCAATGCCACCGTCTTGCCGTCCAGCAGTTTGTGCGGAATGCTTTGCTTCTGTTTTTCCTTTAACTCACGAGCAAAGGTCAACATGCCATACAGTTCAATTTCATTGAAATCATGGAGCGCCAGAAAATGTCGTGCCATCCAATATTCTCCTATGCCGTAACTTCCGCAAAAATTTCATCCAACAGCTTTATCATTTTATCAACTTCCTGTTTGGAAACTACCAACGGAGGGACAAACCTGAGCACCGTATCATGCGTTACATTAAGTAGCACTCCGCGTTCGTGCCCCTTTTTTACAATATTTGCTGCTGGAATATCCAATGCCATACCGATCATCAAGCCAATGCCACGAACGTCTTTTACGAAGGAATACTTTTTCCCGATAGTTTCAAGTTCACCAGTCAGATATTCCCCTATCTCCTCACAACGACTGAGCAGGCCGTCCTCAAGGATCGTATGCACAGTCGCAATAGCCGCAGCGCAGACCAATGGATTGCCCCCAAATGTTGATCCATGAGTCCCTGGAACAAAAGCAGAAGCATATTTATCTTTCGCCAGCATCGTGCCTATCGGCGCACCACCTGCCAATGCTTTTGCAAGCGTCATAATATCAGGCTCAATGTCAAAATGCTCATAAGCAAACAACTTTCCTGTACGCCCCATACCTACCTGTACCTCGTCAAAAATCAACAGCAAGCCATGCCGGTCGCATATTTCCCGTACTGCTTGGAAATAACCGGATGACGGCACGTTGATTCCACCCTCCCCCTGGATCGGTTCCAGCATAACTGCGCAGGTAGAGGGTGTGACAGCCGCTTCCAGCGCAACTACATCATTGAAAGGCACATGCTTGAAACCATGGAGAAGAGGGTCAAAAAACCGTTGCACCTTTTCCTGCCCGGTAGCCGAAACTGTAGCCATGGTTCTACCGTGGAAAGAATCAGCAGCAGTTATGATCTCGTAACGTTCGGGCCCAAACGTATCGCGGCTATATTTACGAGCCAGCTTGATAGCCGCCTCATTAGCCTCCGCACCGCTGTTACAGAAAAAAGCCTTATCAGCAAAAGAGTTATTACAAAGCAACTCCGCCAGCTCAATCTGTTGCGGGATTTGATAGTAGTTGGAGCAGTGAATCAGTTCGGCAGCCTGTTTCTGAAGGGCGGCGACAACTTTCGGGTGACAGTGACCCAGGTTGTTGACCGCAACACCCCCAAGAAAATCAAGATATTCCTTGCCATCTGCATCCCATAACCGGCACCCCTCCCCTTTGACTGGAACTATCGGGTAACGTCCGTATGTTTTCATTATGTATTTGTCAGATTTTTCAACCCATTGTTGAGAATTCATTTTGTGATCTCCGTGCCGATTCCTACATCAGTAAATATTTCCAGTAAAACGGCATGCGGCATCCGTCCGTCTATTATATGAGCTTTTTTGACACCATCCCTAAGAGCATCGGCGCAACAAACTACTTTTGGAATCATACCACCGGTAATAGCATCCTCTTCAATAAGGCGATGCAGTTCTGCAACAGATAGGCTTTGGAGAAGTGTTCCCTTATTATCCTTTACACCGTTAATGTCTGTGAGGAGAATCAGCTTTTCAGCATTGAGCGCTGCAGCAACCCGACCGGCAACCAGATCGGCATTGATATTATAGCTCTCGCCTTCCGAGCCAACACCGATTGGTGCAATAACCGGAATGTATTTACCGTTCTCCAAAGTTGTTATCAGATCTGTGTTTACCTTAACGACATCGCCAACATATCCGATATCGATCACCTCTACAGCACCGTCATCTCCCCTGACTTCCTGAAGCAACTTCTTCGACAGCAACAGAGTACCATCCTTGCCAGAGAGACCAACGGCACGACCGCCATGCTGATTCAGATATCCAACTACTTCCTTGTTAACCTGGCCGGCAAGCACCATTTCAACAACCTGCATAGTTTCGGCATCGGTCACCCGCATACCGCGCACAAACTCAGAAACAATGCCATAGCGTTTTAATGTATCATTTATCTGAGGACCACCACCATGAACGATAACGGTATTAATTCCCAATGATTTTAGAAGAACAACGTCAAGTGCAAAGGATTCCTTGAGTTTTTCATCTGCCATGGCATGTCCGCCATACTTTATGACAAAAGTCTTTCCGGAAAAACGCCGGATATAAGGCAGCGCCTCCATCAATGTGTTAGCTTTTTCAATTAGTTGTTTCATCAATTACCTGCCTAAAAATAAAAACTGCCAACCTGTAAGCGTGGCAGTTTACCGTAAGTTGTTGAAAATCTCAAAAGTTTATTGCAGAGGCATAGCTATTGTTACAGTAGTGCCCAGACCTGGTTCACTAACAAGACTGATACTTCCACCATGCTGCCTGATGAAATCTCTGGCGTAAAATAATCCAAGCCCGAATCCTCTTATCTGACCTGTACGCTGCTGATCAACTTGATAAAATTTTTCGAATATTTTTGGAATTTCCAGATCAGGAATACCTATACCTGTATCTGAAATAACAACTAAGACGGAATCACCGCAGACATTCACTTTGATCGATATTTGCCCAAAATCCCCTGAGAATTTATGCGCATTATCAAGCACCTGATAAAGTGCAAAGCCGATTTTTGGCACGTCAAGCTGCAGCAAAGGAAGATCCGTAGGCGTAAAATCAACAGCTACCCCGCCATGAGAGTACAATTCTCTGCATTTAAGCAAGGTTGCAGTAATAAGCTCATTTAAATTACATGTCTCCTTTTTTACTCCAGCCCCGTTCACCATAACCTGGCTGAACGCCAACAGATCAGTTACCAGACGTCCAAGATAGCCTGCCTCTTCATTGGCCATAGCAATATGTTGCCGAAAAGCCGGATCGTCCGAGCTAAATATACCGTCCTGAAGATTCTGCAGAAATAGTGAGATCCCGGTTATCGGGGTACGTAACTTGTGAGACACAAGAGACATAAATGCAGTTTTGAGTTCATCAGAGTGCTTTAGATTGGCCAGCTCCTCTTTAAGAGTTTTTCTAGTGAGCGCTTTTTCAATAGATGTTTTCAACTGAATAAGATTGAGCGGCTTGTTAATAAAATCGTCCGCGTCTTCTTTAAGAGCATTTAAAATCACATCTTTATCTACAAACCCCGTCATAATGACTACTGTTGCGTTCGGATCGTAGGCCTTGACCTGCTTAAGAAGGTCAATACCTGAGCCTCCGGGCATTGATATGTCTGAGAGGATCAGGTCAATATGCTCACTTTTGTATACCCTCATGGCCTCATCACAGGTTGAAGCCTTGATCACATTGTATTTTCGCAACGCCTGTTCACACAAATCACGGATGCTGCTTTCATCATCAACAACAAGAACAGTCGCATTTGCTGGAGATGAATGCAGGTTACAGATATGTGGAATTTGCGCTGACATAATACTCCGCGTACTACGTTCTATTCGTTCAAATTTTTGAAATTATTGCAGAAACCTCTGCCAACGCTTCATCCAACTTCTCAGGCAGACTTCCACCTGCCTGAGCCAACTCTGGTTTGCCGCCACCACTACCACCTACAATCGGCGCAATCTGTTTTACAATGTCTCCTGCCTTAACAGAGCTGCTCAGATTTTTTGTAACCGCAACCAATAGGTTAGCCTTTCCGCCAATAGCTGCACCCAACGCAATAACACCTTCTCCAATTGCGTCCTTCAATGTATCGGAAAGGTCGCGTAGTGCCTTTATGTCCTCAATCTGCACCTGAACAGCAAGCAGCTTAATTCCTTTTATCTCAATCGCATTTGAAAGCAAATCTCCGGAAGCAGCCACATTCAACTTTGCCTGTAGTGATTCAATTTCACGATGAAGCTCTCTCTGTCGAACAAGAACCTTTTCAAGCCTGTCAAGCGAACTCCCCGCTTCTGCTTTAAGTAAAGCAGCAATTCCCCTCTGTTCATCCTCAATCTCACGGACATAATCAAGCGCGCCAACACCTGTCAAAGCGTCAATACGGCGCACACCAGCCGCGATCCCTGCTTCCGATGCAATCTTGAACAGTCCTATGTCACCGGAAGCCCGGACATGTGTCCCGCCGCACAACTCCATGCTGACATCTCCAACTCTAACAACCCGAACCGAATCACCATACTTCTCGTCAAATAGCGCCGTAGCTCCTGCCTCTATCGCTTCGGCAATATTCATGTTCCGGGTAACAACCGGATCATTTTCCATTATGTAACCGTTTACGATAGATTCAACACGACGCAACTCTTCATCGGTCATTGCAGAAAAATGCGTAAAATCGAAACGAAGCCTGTCCAGTGAAACCATTGAGCCCGCCTGTTTTACATGTTCACCCAGAACCTGGCGCAAAGCGCTCTGTAACAGGTGTGTTGCGGTATGATTCCGGCAGGTGGCTGTGCGCTCCATTCGTGACACTTTCAAATCAGCAGCATCGCCAGCTTTTAGAACGCCCTCATTTACGATGGCATGATGCACAACCATATCCGGAAATGGCCGGCTAGCGGTCATAATTCCAAGATGTGCACTACCGGTGGAAAGCGTTCCACAATCACCCTTTTGTCCCCCGGAATCTCCATAAAAAGGGGTTTTTTCTGTAATAACCGCCACTGAATCACCGGCAATAGCGGATTCAACTTTAACTCCATCTATTATAATCGCTAATACCGGAGCATAAGTTGACATTTCATCATAACCGACAAAGTTTCCCCGCACTCCGCTGTTATGCAGCTCTTTATAAACCTGGGCTATTCCCTCTTCACCCGAGCCCTTCCAATGTTCACGAGCCTGCGCCCGCTGGCGCTCCATACAGAGTTCAAAGCCGGGCTCATCAATGGTGAAGCCTTCATTTTCCACAATATCAGAAGTCAGATCTGTCGGAAAACCATAGGTGTCATAAAGCTTGAACAGCACATCTCCAGGAATGACGTTTTTGCCGGCAGCGCGCAAGGAAGCAACTTCCTCGTTGAGGATAGCAAGACCTCTGTCAAGAGTTTCCGTAAAACGTTGTTCCTCGCTTAATACGACCTTTTTAATATAAACTTCGCGTTCTTGAAGCTCCGGATAGGCATCACCCATGACTTCACGCACTGCATCAACCATGTTGTAGAGCATCGGTTCTGCACAACCCAACATTTTGGCATGGCGAGCGGCCCTGCGCATGATTCGGCGCAACACATATCCGCGCCCCTCATTTGATGGCAGAGCACCATCGCAAATAAGAAATGTTACCGCCCTCGCATGATCGGCAATAACCCGCATTGAAACATTATCTTTCTCGTCAGCACCGTACTTTTTGCCTACCAGACGCTCAATATGACGGATAATTCCCTGCAGAATGTCAATATCGTAGTTTGATTTTACACCCTGCATGACCGACGAAACACGTTCAAGCCCCATTCCGGTATCTACCGAAGGTTTTGGCAGCGGGGTCAGCGTACCGTCACTCGACCGGTTGAACTGCATAAAAACATTATTCCAGATTTCCATGTAACGGTCACAATCGCAGCCAACATTGCAATCAGGGCGATCACAGCCAACCTCAACTCCCTGGTCATAGAAGATTTCCGTGCAGGGGCCGCAGGGACCGGTATCTCCCATCGACCAGAAATTGTCTTTTTCACCAAAACGGAAAATCCTCTCACGAGGAATTCCTTCCTGAAGATGCCAGATATCGGCAGCCTCATCATCATCATTGTAGACGGTGACATATAAGCGGTTTTTATCGAGCTTCAACTCTTTGGTCAAAAACTCCCAGGCATAGGCAATGGCCTCTTTCTTGAAGTAATCTCCAAAGGAAAAATTCCCGAGCATTTCAAAAAAAGTGTGGTGCCTAGCAGTCCGCCCAACATTCTCCAGATCGTTATGCTTTCCCCCCGCTCTAACACATTTTTGGGAACTGGCGGCACGATAGTAGCCCCGATCCTCCAAGCCGAGGAAGCAATCCTTGAACTGGTTCATTCCGGCATTGGCAAACATAAGCGTAGGATCGTTCTTGGGAAGAATTCCGGAACTGGCCACAACCGTATGGCCACGGTCGGCAAAATATTTTAAAAAGCGTGTCCTGATTTCTGTACCTGTCATAATGTCCTCATTAATATGTATTATGGTTTCAAATCAAATTTATTCAACCGTCCGCAAGGCCCGCATTATAGCTGAAAGCCTATAGCCGCGACGCTGTAGAAAAGCAATCAGTCTGCGTTTATCGCGATCGCTCGCTTCAGAATATGAAAATCCGGGGTTGCGTCGCTCTGCCGCCGACCTCACCTCGGAAATTTCATCATTCTCCGCCAAAAGCGGAGCAAGAGTTTCTGTAATTACATCGGCCGAAAAACCTCTACGGCGCATCTCAACGCGAAGGCGTACACCGTAGTAAAGCCCTGATGCAATTGCCGATTCCGCAAACCTTACGGCATAACGCTTGTCATTCAGCCAACCCTCACTTTGCAGACGGCTAATTACAGATTCAACATCACAATCAGGCTCCCGCGCTGCCAGCTTTCCCCTAATACGGGCGACAGTATAGTCGCGACCGGCCAACAGACGCAAAGAATACTGATAAAGCTGATCAGACGACAAAGGTTCAGAATTTCTCGATTTCAAGTTTTTCCGGTTCCGCTGCTGGATCATCAGTCTTATTTTCAAAGCCTTCCCAGGAGGCATCCGATGTTGATGAAATGCCGGAAATCTTGAGAGCAAAGTCGTCAGGATTGGAACTCTGCCGAATCGCTTCTTCGTATGTAATCAGCTTGCTCGAAAAGAGCCTCATCAGGGACTGATCAAAAGATTGCATTCCGTATGAAACAAATCCCTGTGAAATTGCATCGTTCAACTGTTTGGTTTTATCTTTATCGTCGATGCATTCACGAACACGGGCAGAAGCAAGCATGACCTCAACCGCCGGAACGCGTCCCTTGCCATCCGATTTAGGCACCAGTCTCTGAGAGATAACACCCTTGATAATACTCGCCAACTGGATACGAACCTGACGTTGGTGATAAGGAGGAAAAACACCTATGATACGGTTAATGGTTTCAGCCGCATCCATCGTGTGCAGTGTTGACATAACCAGATGACCGGTTTCAGCAGCTGTCATTGCGGTTTCTATTGTTTCGTAATCACGCATTTCGCCGACGAGAATTACATCTGGATCCTGACGCAGAGCCCCTTTCAGAGCGGCTGAAAATGTAGGGGTGTCTGTACCGACTTCGCGCTGACTGATTATGCTCTTGTTGTCACGATGGAGGAATTCAACGGGATCTTCGATTGTTATAATGTTGCAGGTGCGCTGACTGTTAATGCAGTCTATCATTGCTGCCAAGGTACTGGATTTTCCTGAACCGGTTGTCCCTGTAACCAGAATCAGCCCACGCTCTTCTTTGCATATTTTCTGAATAACAGGAGGGAGGTTCAGCCCTTCGAGCGTCGGAATAACAAATGCGATAGAACGGAAAACCATTGCAACCGTACCGCGCTGACGATAAACGCTAACCCTGAAACGCCCCAAGCCAGGCACAGCGTAAGCCAGATCGACCTCAAAATTTTCCTCAAACATGCGTCGCTGACGATCATTCATCATCGAGTTTGCAGTTTCTGCAACAAAATCCGGGGAGAGTCGTGCCGCGTTCGGAATAGGGTGTAACCGGCCGTCAATCCTGACAATGGGAGGAAGTCCGGTTTTTATGTGAATATCAGAGCCCTTGGCCTTAAACGCAATAGTAAGTATCTCGTTAAGATCCATCAGTAACCTCCGCTTCTACGCAGATTTATCTGTTTTTCCTATTTTGTCTGTTGCTGGTGCAGGCTTGAGGAGATCCATCAGTTTGCCTTCAATTTCCGCAAGCGTTTCGGGATGTTCGGTCAACCATGTTCGGGAATTTTCGCGCCCCTGCCCGATCCTTTCCTTGCCATACGAATACCAGG
>CAJBRY010000109.1 GCA_903958085.1 uncultured Geobacteraceae bacterium | reverse complement strand
GCCGATAAAGCACGGCTTAGCAAAAGGCATGGCGCGACTTCGGTTATGGCTTATAAGGAAATGGGATTTTTACCGGAATCATTGATCAATTATCTGGTGCGGCTTGGTTGGGCTCATGGGGATCAGGAGATTTTTTCTTTGCCGGAACTGGTGAATTTGTTTTCTCTGGAATCAGTGGGCAAATCTCCAGCTGTTTTCAATCCGGAGAAGTTGCTGTGGCTCAATGCTCATTATATAAAGGAAGCAAGCCCTGAGATTATCTACGAGGAAATGAAACCTTTATGGCCGGCAAGCGTCAACAAAGACGATGCTGATTTTGTGCGCAAGGTTATCGCTGATCTGCAACCACGTTCAAAAACCTTAGTTGAACTGGCCGCAACCGCCGGTTTTTACTTTACTCAAAAAGTTCAATATGAAGAGGAGGCCGCCCGGAAGTTTCTGACGCCGGAAATCGCTTCCCACTTAGCAGCAATAGTAGCGGGACTTTCCTCACTGCAAAACTTCAGCAAAGAAGGCATTGAGCAATATTTGCAGACGTTTGTTCAAGAGCGGGAGATTAAACTGAAGGTTATTGCTCAGCCACTGCGCGTTGCCCTCACCGGTAAAACCGTCAGCCCTGGTATTGATGAAGTCATGGTTACCTTAGGCAAGGATCGGGTAATTAAGAGGATCCAAGAAGCCCAGTCTTATATTAGTGAAACTCCAATGCCGAAAGCGTAGTAACCTAATAACCTAAAGGTCACACGAGGTCATCTGCGACGCAGTGGAATTGGTAAGTTAATGAGACCCAAGTTTCAGAAACGAAGTGCACGGAAACTTGCAGGTCGAATTATCCCGCAAAGCGGATGGTATAAAACCCAGCATCTTGCTTTGCGGTTCATACCCGTGATCGAGGCAGGCAATTAAATTCCTGGCTGATCAGCAATGGATTATAGACAGCCATAATTTAGTCTTGACTTTTATAATCGGATTGAATAGATACTCATAACCCAATGCTTTTCGGGGATCGTCAATCGGCAGGACAATGAGTGCCGCCAAAATTCGATTCCTGATCTTTCATCCAAGGTCCCATCGTCTAGTGGTTAGGACGCTGGCCTCTCACGCCGGAGACCGGGGTTCAACTCCCCGTGGGACTACCAGTTAAAATCTAGTAGTTAGAAGTAAACAATCGACAATATTTTATTGAATTATGTATTTTCCCCTACACTCACCCCGTCAGAGTAATGCGTTTATCATTCAGCCCTTCCAGACCGTTTTCTTCATACCTGCAAATCTGTCGCCGAATTGTACGGCTACATGCACCATTAAAAAGAACTTGACCTATTGGTAAAAATATCTTACTTTCCTACCCATGAGAACTTTAACAATATCAACAAAAGGTCAAATAGTAATTCCGAAAGAGGCAAGAAGTCAGCTTTCTATCCATGAAGGTGATAAGCTGGGTTTTGAAGTTGTTCAAGGCAAAATTATTCTTTTCCCTGTAGAGGATGTCCCCAGATCACAAATGTGGTTTTTTACAGATGAAGTCCAAAGTAAAGTTAAGAAATCTGAAAAAAACTATTTGGCTGGAAAGTCTATAAAGGCTAAAGCCGATGAGTTTATTAAGACTTTAAAGGATAGATAATGAACGAAATCATTATTGCTTATGATGATTCGTTTCTTGATCAATATGATTGCCTGCCTAAGCAAATTAAAGAGAAATTCAAAAAACAAATAAAAGCGCTGAGAAATAATCCGAAGCATCCATCATTAAGAATACACCGGATTAAAGGCACTGAATTTTGGGAATTCTATGTTGATGAATTTTATAGGTGCGTGTTCAAACAGACCGGGAATATCTATAGCCTGTACTTTGTAGGAACTCACAAGTTGATAGATCGATTCAATAGTCATTGACAAGACTTGTAGAATAAAGAAATGAAGGCCGGTCCGGTGTCGATCATGAAACACAGGGTTGAATAAATTGTAAGTATGTCTTCCTAAACTACACAAATTTTCAACTGTGACTAAAACACAATACTTCAACCAGCAATAAGCACAATTCGCACCTCACATTTTGTGGCAATATTTCCTTGACATATTAGCGTGGCCACCCGATACTCACTTCCAATGAAAGCAAGTTCTTATCAAAAAAACAAACCAAAATTGGTAGGCTTTGCTGGGATTGAACCATCGACTTCTACCGTGTGAATGTAGTTTATATTATGAAGGAAATAGATAAACATAAAACAACATAAAGATTTATAAAGGATTTTCTAAAATTCATTTAATCGTGTTATATAGTATTTGCGGCTATTATTTAAAGGTCTGGTAGCAGAATGGCAGCAACATTCTTTCAAATAATTTCAGATTGAAGGAGGAATAATGAAAATAATAATAATAGTAGTTTGTACGTTGATTTTTTTCGGATGTGGTTTCCAGTATGCAAAGCCGGGGACTACACAAGAAGAAACTGATAAGACTTTCACACAGTGTCAACACGAAATGGATGATGCATTAAATGTTTGGCTTTTTGTCAAGGGAGGCACTGGTGATCCACCACTTTATGGGCGTGATGCAATCCATGCATGTATGGTGAAGAAGGGATTCAAAAAGGCAGAATAAATATGTAATGTAACGCATGCTCTCATTAAACCACTTGGGATCATTGCGAGGGATAAGCAATGAAACATCTTTCCGAATATCCGCTAGACTCTGCACTTACAAACGATGAATGGGATTTACTGCGAGCTAAAATAGACGGGGAATTAATTTATATTAATTCTAAAGGCGCGGATTTGAGGCGTCTTCCCTTTATTGATTGATAGATTTAACTTTAAATCATCATTTGGTCGTGAATGTGGTCGGGACTTGATAGGTTTTAGCGGGCTTCGGTAGGTTTAAAACATCAATAATATGGCGGAATTTGGCATCTCCGACGCTTTCTCACGCCGGAGACCGGGGTTCAACTCCCCGTGGGACTACCAAATAACATGGCCGTATATTGTCTGCGTGTTTTTTCTGGTCTGCCTAAAAGCTTCAATCCAACAAAAAACTTGAGCATCAAATATGATGCGGCTATTTTTTTGTTTTGACGATCAGTGCT
>CAJBRY010000108.1 GCA_903958085.1 uncultured Geobacteraceae bacterium | reverse complement strand
GTGTCATTACCGAGAGTGTCGGCAATCGGCACATAGCGAGCCATGCCATGGTAATGTTTGCCGGTAAATGCGTCCTTGCATTTGTAGGTTTTCTCTTCATACATATTAATGTACTTGGCGTATTTGTTGGCAACATGGTCACCCTTCCAGCTCTCTTCCTGAGTGGCGAAGCGCCCGCCACGATTGAGTACGTATACTACTTTTGGCCAGGATGCGCCGGAAATTGCCTTCCACCGCTCAGGATCAAAGACATTCTTTGGCAGATGTTTTCTCGACTTCAGGAAGAGATCAATTTCAGCTGCGCTGGCGTCAGGAACTGGATCTTTCCCATCAGTTGCGATATTGGCAACCATTCGGATATAGAAATCGTCCGGTCGCGTTAAAGGCTGCCCTTCGCCAAACCCTTTGGGACCAAAACCGGGAATCCCGAGTTTTTCAGCAAGCGCCATCCATATTGTCTCGTAACTGATCGGCTGCTCTTCGCCGAATACCTTGACCACTTCTACTGGTGAGGCAATGACCGGCTGACGGATCGGCTGAATCTTAACCGGCATATTGGGATGCGAGCCGTGGAATTCCCAGCGTTCAAGGGAGTGCAGATCAGGGAAGATGTAGTCTGCATACATTGTAGTTGAGCCAATAACTATATCGGTGGTGAAATAGAGCGGGATGCGTTCCAGATTTGCCAGCGCCTCGATATTGGTGTGACCGGCTGGCAAAGAATAGGTTGGCGCACCCATGTAGCTGAACAGCGCCTTGATCTGATAAGGATAAGCATCGGCGCAGGAAGGTATTATCTCCTCGTAGACATCGGAAGACAAAGGCCACCAGTTCCGCTTTGCTGGGTATCCAGCAAAGATGGTGCTCTCCTCGTATTTTGCGTCGTGGCGAATAATAGAGAGCCCAAAAGGTTTTCCTGCCTTGGGAGTTATCTTCTTGAAGTTGAAAGCCTGCTTATCGGTCTTTGTGCCGTCGGTATTCCAGGTGGAGAAGGCCATCATGCCGCCCTTCCAATCGAAATTTCCAACCAGCAGGTTCAGGAAGTAAAGGGAAGTAATGGTGTAGAATCCGTTGGTATGTTGAGCCGGACCACGGTGCATGTCAACACATGCCTTCTTGCCATGAGAAGTGAATTCTCTGGCAACATCTAGTATAACGCCGGTATCTATACCGCAAATTTCAGCATATTGTGCAATGGTCTTTTCCTGTGACGTCTCCAACAGGATTTGCAAGCCTGATTTAACTTTGAGCGGCTTACCTTCCTTGTCTTTTAACTCGGCAGCAACGAACAGGTCGCCTTTTACAGCTTCCTTCTCGTCGTTAGGATCGAAAGCGACCGGTTTACCGTCTTTCATGGCTACCAAGTATTCAAAGTTAAACTCTTTGCCATCCTTATCCTTTCGGGTTTCCTTTTCTTTCAGTCCTATTTCGTTAGCACGCAAGAGTGTCGATGGCTTGCCGTCTTTATCCAGTTTTACCAGCCAGGCCGAGTTGCACCAGGTAGTTTCCTTCTCGACAGCGGCAGCAGCCTTGTTGCAGTTGGACAGGTACTTGGCATCATAACGCTTATTCTCCAGAATCCAGCGGATCATGCCACTGGCAAATGCGGCATCGGTACCTGGAGTAATTGGTACCCAGCGGTTTGCTTTGCTGGCAAGCTTGGTAAAACGCGGGTCAAGTACAGTCAATTTCAGTTTGCCGTCAACGATTCGCTGGGTAATTCGCGGGGTTCGGTTTGAAGGGCCATAATTTGCTTCAAACAGGTTTGCCCCGACAAAGAGGATGTATTCACTGTTTTCCTGATCAGCCTGCCAGTAAAACTTCTGGCCGTCCTTGAAAGTATCGCCCACATACTGCTCTGACAGAGCTTTGGAGGCAAAGTAGAGTGATCCTTGGCAGACAGTGGTGTGACCGTGACCATTAACGGTGCCGAATGTTTCATAAAAACGCTTGGAAAAGTCGGAACGTCCACCCTTCTTACGACCCCACATGTAGACAAACTGATTGTTTTTTGGTCCAAAGTCTGGATGATCCGGGTCAATAAGTTTATCCAAATTGTCAGCGTGTTTAACTTTGAACTCTTCAACCGCCTTATCCTTTTCTTCTTTGGTCTTCTTCTTGCGCAGGGCAGTAACATCCTTAGCCATCTCGTCGTAGACCTTTATGTCTTTCAGAGTATAGATGTCTTTTAGTCCTGTAACCTGTCGATTTTCTTCTCCCGGTACGTTATTGAATAGCACGCCTCCGTTGACGATTTCGCTAATAGCCTGATCAAAAGAGATAGTCTGCCACTTGCCGTCACCGCGCTTGCCGGCACGTTTCAATACCTGACGAATGCGGTACGGGTCGTAAGCTCCCTGATGTCCTGCCTGACCTTTGGGACAGATCGCACCATCAACTTTGATCGCCTTTTCGACAGCTTCAGTCATAGGTAAATGCGGGTTGAGTGTAAAAGGGTTATAGGGGTTGCCATCGATTTTGACAGCAACACCTTGCAGTATCTTTACCTTGATACCACAGCCGGTGTTGCAGTTGAGGCAGACAGTATACAGAGTGTTTTCTGCTTTCATGAGCTCATATGCCTCTGACTGCGTGATTTCACCCGCTTCAACACGGGCAATCAAACCACGGGCAAAATCGAGTTGGGAAGCGACAATAGCACCGCAGCCAACTAAAGCCGAAGTTTTCAAAAATTCACGGCGGCTTACTTTCTTTGGTTCTGCCGTTTCCGGAACTATTGTGGTTGTATTTTTATTTTCCATACAGCACCTCCAGTTTCTCATTGGCAACGTAGTAAACCCGTGGGGCAGTCCCTCTCTTTTGCTTCAGGATCTGGACCTTGGCACCCTTTTTAATCTGGGCAATCAGACTCTGCGGGTCGCTCTCATCCCCGAAATAACCGGCTCTACCGATACAGGTACTGATGCACATTGGAAGTTGACCTGCAGTCAGGCGGTGGATGCAGAAATGGCATTTGCGAGCGTTACCTATAGGGCTGTTGTCCTTGAGGCGAGCCGTTGCTTTCCCATACTCAAATGCAGGCATGGTTTCATATTTCTGGAGCGATTGATCACCGGTATGAAAGGTTCCGTCATCAATTTTACGTGCATCATACGGACACGCTGGTACACACTTGCCGCAGCCGATACACTTTGCATAGTCAATTTTAACAATACCCGATCCGGTTCCTTTTGATTCCTTGTATGTCGCCTCACCTTTGACTGGACAGGCATTGACGCAAGGTGGCTTATCACATTGCATACAAGGTCTAGGCAGGAAAGTTCGGGATGGTTTTGGATAGGTGCCTTCCTCGTATTCGTACACAGGGCGGTAGGCCATTTTGGGTGGGAGTTTGTTTTCGGATATGCAGCCTATTGTACAAGAGTGACAGCCGACACATTTGCGGAGATCCAGCAGCATTGCCCAGCGACGTTTATCAGCCGGCTTTTGCAGAGCACGTTCCAGATCTTTTTGCATGGTAACCAGAATATCTTCGTGATGCATTCGATCCTCCTTATTTTTTATGGCACTTGGCGCAATTGTCTTTAATGCTGAAAGCGCTCTTGCCGTTGTGGCATAATCCGCAGGATTTACCCTTAAGCATCTCTTTCATGCTGATTTTTCTGTGCTGTTT
>CAJBRY010000107.1 GCA_903958085.1 uncultured Geobacteraceae bacterium | reverse complement strand
CTCGTGAATATGCCCAAAGATATGAAACCTTGGCTTGATGCGCTCTACAGCTTTAAGAAGTGTCTCTGAGCCAACATTTTCATCAAGAGTTAAATCTAGAATACCTTTAGGCGGCCCATGCGTAACAAGAACCCCCTGTGTCAGGATAGATGTCGCCTCCCAAATGTTAAGGAATGGGGGGCGAGACAGGATGAATTTAGATGGCAATGTTCTCAGAGGAGTTTAAGAATGCAGCGGTTCAGAAGTATCTTTCCCGAGGCTCAAGGAGTGTGACGGACATATGCACTGAACTTGGGATCTCTGATTGCAGTTTGTATAATTGGAGTCAGATACGTGGTAAACCGCTGGGGATGAACAATACCAAGAGAAGGCCACAGGACTGGGATGCCGTAGAAAAAATGACTGCTGTGATTGAGTTTGAGAAACTTGATCCCGGCAAGCAAGGAGAGTTTTTGAGGAAGCAGGGTTTGCACTCAGATCACATTGTTGCCTGGAAAAAGAGCATGCAGGCTGGTCTGGAGTCACCCATCGACAAGAAAGCATCACGCAAGGAACTGTCCCTGCTCAAGGCCGAGAACAAGGAATTATCACGGGATTTATATAAGAAAGACAAGGCACTGGCGGCAGTTACCGCGCTGCTGGTTCTTAAAAAAAAAGCAGACTTACTCTGGGGAACCGGGGAGAACGAGTGAGTCTGGAAGACCGGCAGACGTGTATGGAACTGGTATGTGAAGCTGAAACATCGGGAGCTACTGGTGAGGCTTCTTGCGAGATACTGGAACTGAGTTTGCGAACCATTCAACGATGGAAGATGAATCCGCTGCAGGGGGATCAACGGAAAGGACCAATAGCTGTCGCAGCCAATAGCCTGACAGATGAAGAAGAAAAGATGATCATCGCTACAGTGACTTCAGCTAAGTTTCAGGATTTAAGTCCATGGCAGATTGTTTCCAGGTTGGCTGATGCCGGGCAATATCTGGCTTCAGAAAGCAGTTTCTATCGAGTGATGAACAAGAACAAACTGCTGGCTCACCGCTCCAAGAGCCAGCCTCGCAAGCACAAGCGACCCCTGGAACTGATCGCAAGGAAACCCAATGAGGTCTGGAGTTGGGACATCACTTACTTGAAAAGTCCGATAAAGGGAATGTACTACTACCTGTATTTGATGGAGGATGTTTTCAGCAGGATGATTGTTGGTTGGAACATTGAGGAAGTAGAAAGTGCCGAGCATGCTGCAAGATTGATAGATGACGCCTGCGATAAGCAAGGCATTTCCAAGTGGAAATTGACTCTTCACTCGGACAATGGCGGACCTATGAAGGGGGCTACGATGCTTGCAACACTCCAGCGTCTTGGCGTTCTCCCCTCATTCAGCCGTCCCTCTGTCAGCGATGACAACCCATATTCAGAGTCATTGTTCAAGACATTGAAGTATCGGCCTTCATATCCCGATAGCGCATTTGCCAGTCTGGAAGAGGCTTCCGAGTGGGTGCGACGATTTGTTGAATGGTACAACACCGAACATCTTCACAGCGGAATTAAATTTATAACACCCGCTTCACGGCATTATGGAAATGACAAAGCCATATTGCAAAACCGGGAAAAAGTGTATGCGGCTGCAAAAGCAGCAAATCCAATGCGCTGGTCAGGGCCAACTCGCAACTGGACCCATATTACGGAAGTGCGCCTCAACCCCGGCAAGAAGGTAAAAGTTGAAAATGAAATGTTAAGAAATCAGGCAGCCTGAAGAATGGAAGCGACATCTTTCTTGAAATTTTCCGAAGGCAGTATTTAACTGCCTATCAAATAACGACAAATGAGAGTGCAAAACCCCGCTACGTACTAAATAATTGGTTAGCAAATAGTTATTTACAGTGGTTGCGTGGGCTTGATAATGAAGTCCATCTCCGAAGACGGTCTTCATTATTTTATTGAGTAATCCCAT
>CAJBRY010000106.1 GCA_903958085.1 uncultured Geobacteraceae bacterium | reverse complement strand
TAAATAAAATAATTAAAAAAAAATTTTTAACCCCCCCCCCCCCGAATTATCTATCATATCAAATAGTTAAGGAGGGAAAATGAGCGTTCACCAATTACCAGACGGCAGATGGTTTGTGAAGGTTCCAGACAAAGACAAGAAGTCTGGGAGCCGTCGGGAATACTTTGGCCGTGGGGCATCGGCAGAGGCGAAAGCAAAGGCAAGAGATAACGAGCTTGATCTTAAACGGACGAGGCCGAAAGATCACGACTCTGGGCCGACAATCTACGAGCTTTCAATGGCGTATCTGAGCGCAAGGAACTTCACGGGTAAAAGCCTTACGGTAACAAAATATACGCTGTCTGGATCAATCCTCCCGAAGATAGGCGATGTGCCAGCCAGTAATCTTACCCATGCACATTTAGAGAAGTTTGTCTCGGAGCGTATTAAAACCGTGAAATCTTCAACAGTCCGTCGTGAAATATCCGTGCTGCAAGCCATCATTAATCATGCTGTCAAGCGAAAGCCTCCCATGCTGGCCTTTAATCCCATTGCCGGGTTCATCAAGCCGAAGACGGACGCTCAAACGATATACCCACCAACAAAATCGGAGATACTTTCAATCATGGCACACGCAAACGAAAGGCTACGCAGATTCATAATCATAGCATGGTTCACCGGGCTTCGACCTGGTGCTGTAGAATTGCTCAGTCTTCCGTGGAATGCTGTCCAGTGGGAAACGCATACTTTGCATGTCGTATCTGCAAAGAAAGGAGGGGTAAGATCAAGAGACGTTCCAATACATCCTGATTTCATGGTTGAACTTAAACGATGGAAGGAATCAGATGACTTGACAGGGAAGGCAAACGGGAACATCATTAATATATGGAAGGAGGGGCGAGCTGTAAAATATATGCACTGGCTATGGGCAGATGCAAAGGCTAAAGCCGGGATAACCAGGAGGCTCAGGATGTACGACTTGCGGCATTTCTTTGTAACTACAGCAATCGAAAACGGAGCCGATTATAAGACGGTATCAGATATTGTTGGCAGTGATCCCGAAACTTTAAGGCGGCATTATCAGCATGTTTCAAGCGCCGCAAGGCAAGCTGTTATAGAGAGAATGCCATCGTTGATATAGGCCAAATGTCTGGTAACTTTTTGGTAACTATCTCAGGTTACCACAGATATAAGATAACGAAATTATAACATAAATTCCTGTTGTTTTACCTGCTGGGAATAATAAAACAACAGGATAACATATCGTATTTATTTTAAATAATAAGACGTGCTGGCAACCTGAGATAGTTACCAAATAAAAAAAACCGGCTATGTTGTCTTCATCATCCAGAAGGCGTGCCGGGTTATGCTTCCTTTAAAACTCATCGAATATAATGGTGCATGAATCCAGCCAGAATAACTCATATCCAACGGCAAAAGCTCTGCCAACATTTTTGATTATTATCATCTCTCTGCTGTCGATTGAAAATTCGTATGTCGTTTTGTTATCCAGCCAACTCAGCATAGCCGTACCAGACGTGCATGGTAAATCAACGTTTGCAGAGTTAAATTTCAGCATATATACGACCTCTGATTGAAAAAACGTATACGTTTTACCACAAACGTATTGATAATTCGAATCAGCGGCATGAACACCCATTGCCCAGAAACCAGCGCATAGAATGACGGAAAAAACTATTAAAGTTGTGATCCAGAATCTTTTCATTTCGTTCCTTCCTTTAATTTTATTACCGCAAGTTGGATGATGGTTTCGACAAGTGCGTTGCCCATCTTGATCCCCTGAATTGCTATTTCGTTCCCGACTTTTTTCAGAACATGCTCAAATTTAAGTGCCCCCATTCCCTGGCCCGGAAACATCTTCTCCGCCTCCGCAACCGCAGCCGTCGCAACCTCCCAGACAATCCTTCCCGATGCTGTGAACATCTGGATCAACGTCGGGTAAACTGCCGCCCACAGCCACGACATCACTATTCGTATTCCTGTTATCATCAGTCCCCCTTTTCTTGAACCAACGCCATACCTTTAAAAGATCAATTGAAAACGATATTCGTTGTTCTTGGCTTTCTGGCCGATCAAAGATCATGTTTGTCCTTAAACTCAAAAAATAAAGATAAGGCAAAAAATAACGTACCGATGAACACCTGAACCCATGACCCGTTTACACTTGCAGTAAACCACGCCATAAATGCAATGATTTCATATTTGTCAGAGCGTGCCATGATTATTTCCAGTTATTTTTTAAACATATTGATTGAATATGTTTATTTTTCACGGTTTTTCGTACATATCTCAGTTGCGGCTCATCCATTATATACAAGCTAAGTTGTGGATCACTTTTTATATTTTATGAGCCACAAGATTCGGTACGGTCTCTGTTTCTAATTTTCAATATTACAGCAAAATCACCGCTCAACCTAAGTCCGTGACAATCGCCACAAAGCCTATTGACTAAACGGCCCGGTCTATTTCTGTCTGGGACTGTTGCCTTATTAACTCCACATATTTCGCATAGTTTCTTCGCCATTTTTTTATCCTTATCATAGCACCTTAAATATTGTTTTACTTTAACCAACTATCCTAAAATAAGGCACATTCTTGTTTTAACGCAAACCATCGCACATCTTGCGCCTGTTTATTGCAATATTATTTGCAATAGATTTTGCTGAAAGATTCAAAATATATTTTGTTGTTTCGTATGTATCGTTTTCTGGAATTTTATAGATTGCATCTTCAACTAACTTCAACGATTTTTTGAATCTCCAATAAGCTGAAAAATAACATCCTTTTTTCTGAGCTAAGAACGCTTCTTCTGCTAAATCCATTGCTTTCGAATATGTTTCTTTTGTCGTTGGCATTTATCACCTTCTTTGTAAGCAATTCAAAACTATTCTGGCAGTTTATCCGGCGCATCGCCTGATCGAAAATGATTATAAACTTGTGACAACAGAGTGATTATACGGTCGTCAGCCGCGCTTGGCGTTAGGATCGCGATTCCCTTAAGTAATGTCAACGCAAGATAGATCGTCATCCAGTTGTCACCGATGTTTTTTAACAGCCATGCGTCCATTATACAGCCTCATATGTCATTTCAAAAATATCTGGTTTGCACGGATAGAACTCATCCTTAATGCACTTAATTATGTAATCCTCATTAGACGCTACCATCAAACCTTCGAGCGTTCCGATATCAACATATGTGCCTTTAACATAACCGTTATCACCTATAAATGTGCTGATAACATCTTGATTATCTCCATTCCATCTCACTGCCTCAATAACTACTGGTTTTTTTCTGTATTTAGCCATATCAATCCTCCATCTTAACGGACACAATCTGGATTAAAGCATAAATAAAAATATATAACGATACTAATATGATAACATCCATCAATACGATGCTCCCCTGTCGTTTATTATCAGTATTTCATCATCAATCATAATATCAGTCGGTTGATGTTCATTGCACCAGCACACAAAGCAGTGAATGAGATATCCTGATTCGTTTATGAATGCCACTCTCTGCTTTTTAACAGTATCTTTATTGCAGCCTATTTTGCAGCAGTTCATAACGTCATCACCTCGGCACGAATATCGGATGCCAGCAACTTTCAATCCCTGATAAATTATACTGAATCAGTTTGTTGTCTTCGATCAGTTTGGAAATTATTTTATCTGCCTGGTCACGTTTGTCTTCATCAAATTGATATGCAATAAACTCTTTCCATTCGTTGGGGGTCCTGATCCTCATAGGCGTAACAATACACAACGGACATATCGTAACGTCGTCTATCATTTCGTTGACACATCGTAATAAGTCAGTGCCTATCATTCTGTTCATATCCATTCCTTTGCCCGTTCATTCCATTTGCGCTCTTGAGCAGTTTCGCCTTCGTACTTGCGCCTATTGCCGCATAAGTAACACGAACACGGCTTGCCTGTTTTTCTGGCAGTCATAAGCTGACGCTCATAAGAACATTCACGCGCAAACTGTGACCGATCTACACGCTTCTTGGCTTTCATGATCCCTATCTGTAGGCCGATCCAGTTCACGCCCATTCTCTCGTGTGTCCAGTTGACGCAGATTCTCTCGTATGACCAGTTGATTCAAAATATGTTGTATGCGGATTACGAATCAGCTTTAAAGCCTCGTCAGAAAGCGCTTCAGCCCGTCCTGCCTGATACCCTGCCTCGAAGCCAAAGGCAACCATTTTATCCACTGGCAATTCCCTGCGGTCAAATTCGCGCTGAGATTCGTAATAAAATTCAAGCCCTCTTTGCAGTTCGATTACTGTGTCAGCCATTTAATAAATCCCTTTATTGGACATTATCATCATCAAGCTCAGCCGTTATCACGCATACCATATGCTCTTTCCTGAACTGGTACTGTGTCCCATCTGGTGTCTGGTAGTATTGCCAGGTTGTCATTTCCCTTTCCATCCCAGCCATGTGTTGACCTATAAACTCATACTCGCCATGAGTTGTAACAACATTGATATTTTTCATCAATACCCCCTCAGCAGTCTATCCCTATTTCTCTTTGCACGCTCCGGAACCTGCTTTGCGTATTCGGAATCCATTAACTGATACGCCGCCTGAATCCAGTTTTTGTCATGCAGATATTTTATCATCATCGAAAACTTTCTGACACGTTCCAATCCCATATTAAAGAGCATGTCTACAACCACCGCACGTCTGCCAAGGTCGAGGTCAAGGTCAAGTTTTTCATAATCTTCTATGGCCCGTTTAAAATCAGTTTCGAAAATAGCATCAGCCGCTTCTTGTGGGATAGCTGATCCGAATTTAAGCAGATGCCCAAACCCGATTGTGAGGTTGCCACGCGAATCAGCATAAGCCGTGAGTCTGCATCCTTCTTCTTTTTTGATTGATTCTTTCAACTCGTTGTCATTCATCTCGGCTCCAGTATCTTTTCAATGCGGAGTTTTAAAATTTCAACATTCACAGGCTTTTTCAAAAAATCACTCGCTCCTGCCCGTAAAGATATTATTTCTATTTGGGAATCAGACATAGACGTAATCATTATAACTGGTATATGCCTAACGTCTGGATCGGCTTTTATAATCTGTAGACACTCGAGACCGTGCATGTGCGGCATAAGCACATCCATCAAGATAATGTCTGGGGATTTTTCTTTTATCATTTCTATTGCGCATACCCCATTTTCTGCCAGTATAGTCTCATAGCCAATCCTGGTCAAACATCTCTGCATTGACAATAACGCACTCATCGAGTCATCGACCACGAGGATTCGCTTCATTTTACGCCATTCATCATATGAGTTATATAAGTTCCTATGATACCAAGCATCAATGTCGAAAATATAGTCCACAGAATAGTAACACTGGATTTGTGCGCGACGAACGCTGTCTTGCATGATGTAGTGTCAGTGATTATTTTAGACATCTTTTCGTTGAGGGCACTTATATCATTTCTCATCTCAGTTTGCGCTGTCTGTAATGATTGAATCTGATAACTCTGTAGGGCCAGTTGCTGAAGAGTTTTTGATATTTCCAACATATTTTCAGTCAGATCATCAATTTTCTTATCTATTAATTGCAACTGCCTGTCGTATTCTCTCCGGCCCAGCATGATTGTACCGTCATCAGCCATAGTTTTACTTTTTAAATCGTAGCCATATCAAACATTGATCTCTGTTCAACTTCCGCCAGTTTGCCGTCGTGCATCTGATTTTTCGGTCTTAAATATCCTACGCAGCGCGTGAAGATTTCCGTCTTAGGATAAAATTTAGGTGCTTTTTCAAAACACGCCGGGCATTTGAATATATACTCAGTCGGGCAGTGCCAAAGTGCAGGAGGCCGAAACATCGCCCCGCCTTCCACCAG
>CAJBRY010000105.1 GCA_903958085.1 uncultured Geobacteraceae bacterium | reverse complement strand
TCAGCGGCACTCTAATAACATAAGGCCAACGAAGATATTCCCCTCTTAGGCTTCGTAAAAAGTCCGGATGCTGCGTAGCGCGGCATCCTTCGCTGTTGCGGACTTTTATAAGTACTCATCATACCTAATGATTTGCATGTCTTTCAGGCGGACTTTTTCATAGCCAACCAAATTTCGACATTTTAATAGTTCATCAAATTTCACATGGGGTCTTCTCTGTGATACTCACCTGATAACATCTTATGGAATTGACTCAGCGTGGATTGTAGTGAAAAGTGCTTTCTATTGTCTTTCAACTATATTATATTAATGAGTTACAATCCTCTTTTCCCGGAAAATTGTAACTATGTAGTGGTTTAACAGAAATAATTAACACACTGTATTTAAATGATATAATTTTCAGTTGATAAAACGAAGGCTTTTACTCATTGCTTACTATTTCGTCTAAAATAGTAATTTAGAATATGTAGAAACAAAATATAACCAATAAGCATTTTTTACTCATTGAAAAATATCCACACCATTTGTATCAAATTTAATGTTTAATAATAGTGGGTTAAGTATTTTCTCATACACTTTGTAACGCACATCTTCTTATCATGGTGGTATGTATAACTTTGCCATGGCTGGAGCCCCTTTCATAGTTATAAATGGCGTTTTATAACTATGTTTTCTTCCAGAATAGAAGCCCTATTTAAGTAAAAACGCTTTTATTACAGTTTATTACGTTATGGCATAGTTACAAACATCCGGGAAAAGAGGTAATAAGAGAAGTCTGTTTAAAAATTAATTTCTGGAAATCTGAATTTGTAATACTTTTTGTTCAATATTTTTATAACCATCTAAAAATACACTTTCGGCTAAATGCGCGGATAGTTGATTAATGCTATAAAACTTGAACATCGAGTATATAAGTCAATAACCAGAAGATCGAACTTGCCTACACCATTTGCCAGGCTTTCTCATCCATTGATTTGATCATGGCCTCGCTCAGACGAATACCTTCCAACGCCAACTCAGCACTAAACACATTCTCAGAAGACCACTTACCCGTTGTTCTGTATTGACGAAGACAATCCGCGATATCACTGTAAAGATTGGCAAAGGCTTCAATAAAACCGGCAGGGTGCCCCGATTTGAACCTGTTATAACATCGCATATTGGCAACTTCAACTTGAGAAGCGCGATCCATGATCTCTCTACGCCCGTCCGAATAAGACAAAACCAATTCCTCTGGGCACGCCTGATACCATTCCGCCGAGGCATCTGAACCATAAATTCTCAATTTCAAACCATTTCTGTGTCCAAGCGCCGATTTACCGAACCACATCTGGCCCTGTATGCCTTTGGAATATCGGCAAAGACAGGTAACATTATCAATAACTCCGGGAAACCACCCATAACTATTTTGGTCGGCTATAACCTCAATAGGTTTTTGACCCACCAGATAATAAATGAGTTGATGCAGATGAGTTCCCAGGTCGAGATAAATTATCGGCACTTGCCCATCGGAAAGTCTCCAAGCCTGAGGTACTGGTTTATTGCCATGAGCATCAACTCTGATATACCCTTCCTGAGGCATCTCGGCCTGAAAGTGCAGAATCTTACCAAGTGTGCCTTTCCGGATCATGGCGTGCAATTCTCTGACAATTGGGTACCCAGAATAATTATAAGTCATCGCAAGAAATCCCTTCCTGAGATCACGAACTTCAATTATTTTTCCAACATCTTCACTGCTTGTGGCCAAGGATTTTTCACAAATAACAGGAATGTCTTCTTTCAGGCAGGCCATAACAATTTCAAAGTGCGCGGGGGTCGGCGTCAGGATAACAATCGCGTCAAGCCGCTTTTTTTCTTTTTCAATCATATTTCGCCAGGTATCGTATACACGTTCATCGGCAACACCATACACTTGCGCGCTTTCGCGATTCTGCTGCGTATTCGTGCTGAAACACCCGGCGTCCAGAGACCACTTATTATCCATAGCGCTGGAAACAAAATGCGTGTATCCAACCGCTGAATTGAGCGAACCGCCAATAAAGCCAAGAGACATTGGCATCAAAGCCGATTTATCCATTATAATCACCCTTATGCCAATTTTTTAGGAAACGAACCTGCCAAACACCCACCATCGTTTCTAAGAGAAAAAATATCTTTACTCTTTCCACCATAGTGTCAATATCTTTATGAATTTATAGAGTTTATTGAATCGTATACAAACTTCTAGTTAGCGTACTCTGAAATAGTTCCTCAAGCGCAGCCTCTGAATTACACCTTAAAAATATTAATGCAATCCGGCCAAAGGGGCTGGCTTTTATTGTGTCGCCCGCTATACTTATCGGTAGCATTTTTTCCATTAGAACGGGAACCTTGAATTGGATCGATCCCAAGACGCCTTCAGTAGGCTGCGATATGGTATGTCTCATAATCCAGTATTTATTCAAAATGATATTTTCCGGTATCAATTTTTGTTTTATAAATGGTCTCGCATATGTTTCCACATAGTTA
>CAJBRY010000104.1 GCA_903958085.1 uncultured Geobacteraceae bacterium | reverse complement strand
GGGGGGTTCAACATAGAAAATATCAAGCAGTTGAGACAGACAGGACCGGTTTCTGCACGACGTCTGATCATGTTGAAGGGCTATCAGCACTTTGCAGGCCGTGCGCTGGTAGGGCTGCGGGCATTAGAGCGATGCTCTGATTTGCTGGCTGGTTATGAAGTTGCAATTTACTGCTCAGTGCATGATGTCATATTGGCTGCTGAACTATTTTCCTTTTCTACCGGCATTCCAACAAGAATCATTCCGCACCACTCACCACATGATGAAATACTAAGGCTTCACGGTCAGGCACGCATTTCACTGGGGTTAAGCATCAGCGATGCCATCAGTACATCTCTGTTGGAGGCTATGGTTATGGGATCATTTCCGATTCAGTCGTGGACTGCCTGCGCTGATGAATGGATAGAGTATGGGAAGAATGGGATGCTCGTGCCTCCTGAAGACCCAGATGTTATCGAGAAGTCATTAAGGCTGGCGCTGACAGACGATTGTCTGGTCGATGCCGCGGCAGCATATAATGAACGGCTGATGCAGGAGCGGCTTGATAGCCAAAAATTGAAAAAGATGGCGGTTGAATTTTATAGAATTGTCGCCAAAGAAAATGGAATTGCGATATGAGCTTTCGTGTTTTGATTCTCGGGGCTAGTGGAATGCTTGGAAATACTTTGTTTCGCCTTTTGAGCGGGAAACCGGATTTGCATGTTTATGGCACGATCCGCTCAGAAAGCGTAAAGAGGTTTTTCCCATCTGCTATGGTTGATCGCTTGATGTCCGACGTGGAAGTCGTTCAGCAGGATAAGTTGGTGAAAGCTTTTTTCCAAATCCGGCCAGATATTGTCATCAATTGTGTGGGTCTTGTTAAACAACTACCTGAGGCTGACGATCCGTTAGCGGCGATTTCAATTAACGCGTTACTGCCGCATCGACTTGCTATGTTGTGTGAGTTGATCGAAGCAAAATTAGTGCATATCAGCACGGATTGTGTCTTCTCCGGTGAAAAAGGCAGCTATTATGAAAGTGATTTGCCGGACGCAGCAGACATGTATGGTCGCTCAAAGCTTCTTGGTGAAATTGCTTATCCGCATACCATAACGTTACGCACCTCTATCATCGGCCATGAATTGCAAAGCCGACATGGTTTGCTAGACTGGTTCCTTGGTCAGAAAACCGCTGTTAAAGGGTATGCCAATGCAATTTATTCTGGTGTCACAACCGTTGAAATGGCGAGAATCATCTCAGAGTACGTTATCCCAACCATTAACTTATCCGGACTTTATCACGTTGCTGCAGAGCCGATTTCAAAGTACGAGCTCTTAAACATCATCGCTGATATTTACGGACATCGAATCGCTGTTGTTCGGAATGAAGAATTTTGCTGCGACCGTTCTCTAAGGGGTGACAGATTTAGAGCTGCAACAAACTATACAGCGCCAGCCTGGCCAGAGATGGTGCATGCCCTTTGGACCGATTACCGGCGGCAAAACACAGATTGCCTGGAAATGACTCATGTTTCATAAAAAAACGCTATTGATTACCGGAGGAACGGGCTCTTTTGGAAATGCCGTTCTGAATCGATTTTTGGAGACAGATATTGCTGAAATTCGAATTTTCAGCCGGGATGAAAAGAAGCAGGAAGACATGCGTCTTCGTCTGAAAAATTCCAAGGTGAAGTTCTACATCGGTGATGTGCGTGCATTGGACAGCATTGATGCCGCTATGAAGGGTGTTGACCTTGTTTTTGGTGCGGCTGCTCTCAAACAGGTGCCAACCTGCGAATTTTATCCGCTTGAAGCTGTTCGGACCAATATTCTGGGGTCTGAAAATGTTCTTAATGCGGCCATCGCCAATAAAGTCACCAAGGTCGTTGTACTCAGTACGGATAAGGCTGTTTATCCTATAAATGCCATGGGTCTTACAAAAGCGCTAATGGAAAAGCTTATGGTTGCGAAGTCCCGTACCTCCGAATATACAGGAACTGTCTTTTCTGCCACGCGTTATGGCAATGTTATGGCCTCTCGCGGTTCGGTGATTCCTCTCTTTGTCAAACAGATCAAGGCAGGTGAACCGCTGACAATTACAGACCCGTTGATGACGCGATTTCTCATGTCGCTGGAAGATTCCGTTGATCTGGTGCTTTATGCATTAACGCATGGTATTTCGGGCGATATTTTCATACAGAAGGCGCCTGCCGCCACAATTTATGATCTGGCTTCAGCACTTAAGGAAATATTCAACGCCAAGAATGACATAAAAATTATTGGTACCAGGCATGGGGAAAAACTCTATGAATCTCTGGTGACCCGTGAAGAAATGGTGAGAGCGGAAGATCTCGGCAGCTACTATCGCATCCCGGCAGATTCGCGGGATTTAAATTACAGTAAATACTTTGTAGAAGGAGAAACTCAAATTTCTGGAATCGAGGATTATACATCACACAATACAGATCGCCTTAACGTCGAACAGGTTAAGGCCTTGCTTTTGAAACTTGACTATATCCAGGAAGAACTCAGTGCTTAAAGTAATGACCATCGTTGGCACCCGACCGGAGCTAATCAAGATGTCGCGGGTCATTGCCGAATTCGATCGCCATACCTGTCATGTTCTGGTGCATACGGGGCAAAATTTCGACTATGAGCTGAATCAGGTGTTTTTTGAGGATCTTGGAATTCGTAAGCCAGACCATTTTCTCGAGGCAGTCGGTGATACTGCCGCTCAAACGATCGCCCGAGTCATTGAGAAGTCTGATATGGTGTTGGCCTGTGAGCAGCCCGATGCGGTTTTGCTGTACGGTGACACCAACTCATGCCTTTCAGTCATTGCTGCCAAGCGACGCAAAATTCCGATATTTCACATGGAGGCAGGTAATCGATGCTTTGATCAGCGCGTGCCGGAAGAGCTTAATCGAAAAATCCTGGATCACTTGAGCGATATCAATTTAGTACTGACCGAACACGCGCGTCGGCATCTAATCGCCGAGGGTGTCCGCCCCGAGACCATTATCAAAACCGGCTCACATATGTGCGAGGTTTTGAGTCACTACATGCCCAAAATAAAGTCTTCTGATGTCAGGTATCGCATGGGTTTAGATGATACTCAGTATTTTGTTGTCAGCGCTCACCGAGAGGAAAATGTCGATACGCGGGAAAATCTGCTGGATTTGCTGGAAGCGCTTAATGCCCTGGCAGAGACTTATGGGTATCCTGTCATTTTTTCAACGCATCCGCGCACCAGGAAGCGGCTGAGTGAGCTACAATCGGTGGAAATCAATCCGCTTATCCGATTTTTAAAGCCGTTTGGTTTTACCGACTATATTAAATTGCAGATGGAAGCTCTCTGCGTAATATCCGATAGTGGAACAATTACCGAAGAAGCAACCCTTCTCAATCTTCCTGCTATTACTATTCGTAATGTCCATGAGCGCCCTGAGGGAATGGATGCTGGTGTGCTGATTATGAGTGGCTTAAAGACAGAACGCGTGCTTGAAGCCATTCGTGTGATGTTGTCTCAATACGATCGGGCTAATCGAGTTTTATCGATGGTAGGGGACTATCAAGAGGAGGCAGTCTCAATAAAAATATTGCGGATTGTATTGAGTTATACCGATTATGTTAACCGGACTGTTTGGTCGAAATCGTGAGTCAAAAGCTATGTACATGTATCATCAAGATATAAAAAATCAGATGTATTTTTGCCAAAAACATTACTTTGTCCTGTGCTTCAATAAGGATTGGCTATGAATTCTGCTATTAAAGTATCAATAGTAATTCCTGTCTATAATGGAGCGGATTACCTCCGAGAGGCGATTGACAGTGCAGTGAATCAGACCTGCTCAAATTTTGAGGTCATTGTAGTGAATGATGGGTCGACAGACAACGGTGAGACTGAAATGATTGTCCGATCTTATGGTGATCAAATTCGTTACTTTCATAAGCCAAATGGAGGGGTTGCATCGGCGCTTAATCTGGGTATTAAGAACATGCGTGGAGAATGGTTTGCCTGGCTAAGCCATGACGACCTTTTTTCGCTGAATAGGATTGCATCCGATCTTGAACTTATCCATAAGACACCGGGGATTAAAGTTATTTATTGTGGATTGGAATTTATTGATAAAGCAGGGGTTTTCATTAATAAAATCGATTACCCTACTCATCAAATTCTCAAGCATGGCTACGGAGTGCCTAAACGTAGCAAACACAATCACCTTTTTACCTGCCTCCTCAATAATATCAAGCAGTGCTTC
>CAJBRY010000103.1 GCA_903958085.1 uncultured Geobacteraceae bacterium | reverse complement strand
GCTCTTATCGTTACTATAGACCACTTTAAGGTTTGTATCGTAAATTGTGGTTCTCAATATATCCAAAGCATCATAAGTATCTCTTATCCTGGTATTTAGATAGTCATAAGCGTTTGGAGATACATGTATATCGCTGTTAAAAGTTATTGATTCCACTTCTGTGTAACATATCGCATCGACAATTTTCTCAGTATGATTTTCAATATACGCTGTGAGTGCATAGTATGACTGCCTCTGGATCACAGATATTGATATAATCAAAACCAGTAGGAGGCAGACACAAGCGAGTGCAATGTAAGTATATTTAAACTTACCTACTGGTGTCTTTGGCAATTGGTTTTCAAAATATTGCATGCGGCTTATCATACCATGTTCCTGACTGATTAATTCCTTAACATTTTCAGCCTGAAGTGACAAGTTTGAATATTGAGTAGATTACATGCCCACAGTTTTTTCCTTGATTTATAAGGTCTTATTGTGATAATCAAGCGTACTGTATACAATTCTCATAAAAATATTTATTCAATAATTGCAAGTACTTAACCCTGAAAAGAGGGTGGGTTGGTGGAGGTTTTTGTGGCACATGTAGTCTTTTCCACATGGGGCGGAAATACAGTCGATAACAGGAATGTTTCCGGAGAACCGCAGGCGGTGACCTATCGTTTGCCGGTTGCTTTTGATGGTGAACGTCCGCTGCGGGCTTTTATGGGGTGGGACGGCATCATCCTGTTCGACAAGGATGTAGACGTGCCCGCCATGACTGCCGAATATATGAAGAGAGTTCAGACTCTCTACTGTTGCGGCAGATGTACTCCAGGTAAGAAGGGGACTAAGGTACTGATGGATCTGTTCCAGAATGTCCTTTCCGGCAAAGCAAAGGATGCCGATCTGGATAAGGTGGAAGATCTGGCGGAACTGTTGAAAAACTGCAAGTGTACCCTTTGCCAGAGCGCCACTGTACCGGTATTTGATGCGGTAAAGCACTATCGTGCCGATTTTGTGGCACGTTTAAGCGAGAGACGCGCAGTCGAAGAGGGGCGTTACATCCATAAAATCACCGCTCCATGCATGGATAAATGTCCGGCACATATTGATATTCCAAAATACGTTGAGGAAATAAAAAACTATCAATACAGTGAGGCTTTGGCAACAATCCGTGAAAATATGCCGATGCCGGCAGTCTGTGGGCGTGTATGTCCTCATCCGTGCGAAACAGCGTGTCGCCGCAAAAATGTGGATGATGCCATCAATATCATGGTACTTAAGCGTTCGGCTTCGGATTACGAATGGCAGCACAATCTCACCCCCCCGATGCAGCCAAAACCTGCAAAAAACAAGAAAGTTGCTATTGTCGGTGCCGGTCCTGCCGGTCTTGCCTGTGCTTACTATTTGGGGCTTGAAGGATATAAGTCCACTATTTATGAAGCTCTTCCTGAAGGATACGGTGGTGGTATGATCGCGGTCGGCATCCCTGCCTATCGTATGCCGCGACATATTTTACAGCGCGATGTTGATATTATCGAAGCAGTAGGTTCCGAGATTAAATACAATACGCGTGTAGGCAAAGACATCTCTCTGCCTGAACTGAAACAGCAGTTTGATGCAGTATTTCTGGCGCCTGGTGCACATCGCTCCAAACCTATGGGGGTTGAGGGTGAAGACAAGGGATATAAAGGCTTCCTTTCCGGTGGTATAGATTTTCTCCGAGAGGCATATCTGGGGCGTCCAACAGGTATGGGGAAGAAAGTCTGCGTCGTCGGAGGTGGTAACACAGCCATTGACTGTGTCAGGGTTGCGCTGCGTGAAGGTGCTGAAGAATCAATCCTCCTTTATCGTAGATCCCGTAAGGAGATGCCTGCCGATGTGTGGGAAGTTGATGGCGCCGATGAAGAAGGTGTTAGATTTGAATTTCAGGTTCTCCCAACCAAGATTGTTGTTGACTCAAATGAGCAGGTTACAGGTGTGGAATGTGTGCGCATGGCGATGGGTGAACCGGATGCTTCAGGACGCCGCCGCCCCGAACCGGTTCCTGGTAGCGAGTTTATTGTCGAGTGCGACACCGTCATTCCGGCAATCGGCCAGGATCCTGACTTGAGCTTCATTCCACCTGATATGGGCATCGATATTACTAAATGGAACACCGTCGTAACCAAGTATCTGCCTTTGAAAGATGCCGCCGGCAAAGACTTAAAGGATGGCATGGGCAATATGCTCTCACGCTCACTGATCACCGATTGCGACGGAGTTTTTGCCGGTGGTGATGCGGAGATTGGTCCACTGACAGTGGTTGCCTGCATCGGTAATGCTCATCGAGCTGCTCTTGTAATTCAGCGCTGGCTGGAAGAGGGTAAGGCGTATCTTTCCGAACAGGATATTTTCGATGACCTCCTGACATATCTGGGCGTTTACGACAAGGGAGAAAGTGTTTCCTGGCTGGATTCCTCTGATCGTGCCAGTCAGAAAGAGGTGCATGGCAAAGAACGCGCTTCAAAGGGTAATTACCGTGAGGTTGAACTGGGTTTCAGCAATAAAACTGCACAGATAGAGGCTGATCGTTGTCTGAGATGCTACCGTATGGCGATGGTGGCTCTGTAGTTTTTATCAGTACATATCTAAGAATTTATTGGAGATATTTGGCATGTCACATACAGAGCCTGGCAACAAGAAGACGACAGCAACATTAACCATCGACGGCAGACAGATAACGGTTTCGGTCGGTTCCACTATTCTGGAGGCGGCGGCGGAATCGGGCATCAAAATCCCAACACTTTGCTGGTTGAAAAAAGTATCTACGACCGGTGCGTGTCGTGTTTGTGTGGTTAAGGTTGAAGGAGTCGAACGCTTCATGACCGCCTGCAACACACCTGTCAAGGACGGAATTTCAGTAACAACAACATCCCCCGAACTGGAAGCAGCGCGAAAGAAAACTTTGGAACTGATGTTGGTAAATCATCCTCTTGACTGCCCTGTTTGTGATGCAGCCGGCGAGTGTGATCTTCAGGACACCTGCTATGGACTACAGGTAAGCAAGAACAGTTATGCTGCCGAACTGGAACGTCTGCCCATTCGACATGACTGGAAATTGCTGGAGAGTGATCCCAATCGTTGCATCCTTTGTGAAAAATGCGTCAAAGTCTGCCGTGAAGTTGTTGGGCGGGAAGCGATTGAGATAGTTGACCGCGGCGATCGGACAATCATTGACACAATTTCCGGCAAACCACTTGATTGCGATTTCTGCGGAAACTGCATCAACGCCTGCCCGACCGGAACACTAATCAGCAAACCATTTAAATTTCGCGGACGCCCCTGGGCTTTCGAAGTATCTAAAAGCGTATGCTCATTTTGTTCTTCCGGTTGTGAGATAGAGTATCATACAAAAGATGGTCGTGTTGAGCGTGTTACCAGTTCAGACGCCGGGTACAACAGAGGAACACTCTGCATAAACGGTCGTTTCGGTTATGCGGCATTCAATACTTCAAAACGCATAACTTCACCCATGATGAGAGAGGGGTCGGCTGAGCTTAAAAAAGCATCATGGGATCAGGCACTACAAGCAGTTTCCTCCAAAATTAAAACTGTTGTTGGCACAACTGGGGGTGACGCAGTTGCCGGCATCGGCTCGCCACGAGCGACCAACGAAGAGAATTACCTCTTTCAGAAATTTATGAGAGTTGTCGTCGGAACAAATAATATTGATTCCGAAGCCCGCCTTGGCTACCTCCCGTCACAGATTATCCAGTGGGAGATGCTTGGGTATAGTGGCGGAACCTTTGGTATGGATAACATCGAAAAAGCAACTTCAATATTACTCATAGGAGCCGACCTGAAGGCGGAATCGGCCGGTTTTGCATATCGCGTTATCCAAGCGGCTACAAAACACGATGCCAAGCTGGTGATTGCCGGTAGTC
>CAJBRY010000102.1 GCA_903958085.1 uncultured Geobacteraceae bacterium | reverse complement strand
TTCGATGTCCGATAGGCTGTCGCCGGCTTCGACTATGATCACCGAGTCGAACATTTCATCGCCCAGTTGAGAATGACGTAATTTGACCAGCCTGAGGATGTCGGGGTCGGTGATGGAATCGAACGAGGATGGGGATTTCAATATAAGCATGGGGTTTCTTCCTTTATTTTGGACAAAAAAAAAGCCCTGCATTTTCATGCAAGGCCGGTTGTGTTTGATTGGATAATATTACGGGTTACTCTTTAAATCGGGTGCCACTCAGGTTTTGTAAAATGTAAAATTTTATCTGTAGAACTTATTCTTCATCACCATTTTCGGTTTCTAGTTTTAATTGCTCTTTATTGATCTCGTTGGACTCTTCTATTGCATCAATTAGCCTTTCATTTTGAGCTCGATCTGGACTGGAGTAACTCGGATGACTTATAACTTCTTGCAAGGCAGCTGTGGGCAAACAGCCTGTACCGTAACAACCTTCACTGGTATTGTAACCATGATAATTACTATAACCGTTAACAACGACTGGAGTACCTGCATAATCAGCCATAGAAACCGTCATTAATAGTATTATTACTATAATTTGCATTTTTACCCTCTCTAACCAATGACAAAACTTTATAGATTAATTTAATTAGATTTTGCTTTTTCCACATGCGCTCGTAATTGATCTTGAAATCCACCTGCACGATCTATTTCATATTTTTCGTTGAGTAAATCAAACATGGCTCCGTCGATGGTGTCACAGTACCATGGCGAATCATCAAGTTCTTTGACTGCATTGTAAAATTCATTAGCATCATTCGCTTCAATAGACTCTTCGGTCTTTGGAACTTCAGACAATCCTAATCCCGGCGTGTAAAACAAGGTAAATGTCTGTACATAGTTTTCTAAAAAGGAATTTATGTCTGGATATCCGTTCCTTTCAATCTCATTTAAAAGCTGAGCTTCAGACCAAACCATCGCCTTTTTATCTATAATTTTTGACATCGTTTTGCTTATTTTTGCCGTAACGCGATACTTCAAATTATTGGCATAAAATTGTATTTTATAGCCGTACAGCAATTGAAGTTTGTATTCTAGCTTTTCAACGTTATCCATTACTTGTATACCTTGGTGACGTTAATTTATAAATTGATCATTGATGTAACAGAAATAAAAACTGTAATTTTATTAAAGGGCTGACTGCGCATTACCAGTAACATACCATCTAATTAACTGGTCCAATGCTGATAAATTATCGACAATAAAAGAACATTGGTTACCGTTAAAAAGATTATTTTTATACCCTAGACTGCTATTTTGTTGATTTACTCTGGCTCCCTTATAAATATTATGCTTATGAGTTACATCAGCAATAAGAGGTAAAACAGGTAATTTTTCTGTAATTATTCGAGTCTGGAGTGCACCTTCACTTCCACCCAAAATTACTACAAATTGTTTACCCGATTCCCCAACTCCGAAACCATGAGCTTTTGATCTATGCATTTCATCAAGGGGGGTGAGATTTAGCTCAGCTTTTAAATTATTGTGAATAAATTTAAGCGCTTCTTTTGCCCGAAGTTTGTTTTTTATACTGGCCATATATAACTCACTAAGTTAATTGTTAAATTAGAAGACATGTTCTCATGATCTTGTAGTCCCTAAATTGCATTCCATGGAAGGAAGCTCTGCGCCGTGTTTAAATCGTAACATCTGTGTTTCCTTAAAAGGCTTTCAATGGCTAGTGGACAGGTTAATGAAAGTACCCCCTGTTTATATAGCTCAGAGAGCTTATCGGAAAACAACACTCGCACTTCAAATGTTAAGTTATCTGATTCAATAAGCTCATTTTCCATTTTTTTCCAACACTGACTATGGAAAAGCTGTTTATCTGGTAACCTTACAGTCAATGATTCATCATAAGCCGGGGATAATCGCCAACGATCTTTTAGTCTATTTTTTGAAACTCCGACATACCTCAGTCCACCATCACTCCCTTTAACCATATAGATACAAGGCGCCAAGAATGCCCAGACTGAGGAACTCAATACTTCATATTCGGCCCCCATCCAAGGACCTCGCCTGCTATCGCCTTCCTTAACATTTCTACACCATCGTTTATTTAATTTAGTGATGCCATTTATTTTTAAAAAGGGCGTTCCGTTATCAAAAATAACTTCCGCTAAATCTTTCATTTGCCCAGACATATTTGTTCCTTATTTACGTTGTATAGATTCGTCTCGATATCCGGCAGTAACAATCTTACCGTTGTTACCTCTTATCAAATAAACATCTTTGAGTTTATCGAATTTATTACTACAGCCTCCTGTATAACTGGCCAATTTCTTTAAGCTACGATGATTGAAATAAATTAATTCAGCGCCGTTTTGAGGTTCGATGGCACCATATTCCTCAAGCCAGTCAATAAGCACTGGTGGTATTCCTCTTGCTTTTATACGGTACTGTGCATGTGTACTTAACATTTATTGCCCCCTTTTTTGATCTTCATGAATCTCCATCTGTGCTTCCAGCTTCAATTGATGTTTAAATACCATCAACTTGAAGTCTGTATGCTTTTCTGGGTTTTCGGAACTCTCGGTGCTTTTATAGTTATATCCCTTTAAATCGGCCAGTGCTTCGAGGTGGAAAATCCGCATATAATCATTCATGAACCTTGATCTATTTTCATTCAAGACACTAGATAACTTGCAAACTTGACTTAAATGAAGATGATCAATTCCATTTTCTAAATCAGAAATCACCTGGGGACTAGATTCAATAGCACTAGCAATTTGATCAATAGTTAAATTAAGCTCTTCTCTTCGATGTATTAGGTAGCGTCCAAATCCAATTGCATCTTCGAAGTACCTAGGCGTATCTAATGTGGTGTCTTCTATATATTCAGTAACCTTAAAGTCCGGTCGATTTGTCAGCCACCGTTTTGCCTCTTCATTTTCAACAATGGTTGACCCACCAGATTTTTGTGTCTTTAAACTTATTGCATCTTTTGAACTTGCTGCGTTTCTTACTGTTCGCTCATCAACCCTGGCCAATAATGCAAGCTCTTTTAAATTGAGTGAATCACCATTGTCGAGTGTCCATCGCGCACTGGTTACGTCATATAAAAACTTATATTTTGAGTCTTCAATATAATTAATGTACCTTTCGAATATGCTTAGGAAAAGTCCCATCCCATCCAAAAAATTCTCTGGATTATTTATATCCCCAAACCTATATCCCTTCGCGTAATCAAGAGCGCACTCCATATCGTGAGAAATTGGACTTTCTTTGATGTCATCAACAGTTAAATCACGGCAACCCTTTTCGTCATTGTCAATATAATTAACTAAAGGCTGATTAAGACTGGCCAAATAAAAATTTTTGCCCAGTACTTCAAGAAGCTCTTCGCTTAAATAATTACAAACACCAACAACTTCTTGCTGAACTTCTTCGAGAGTGAAATCTAATTTTTTTCTTGCCATGATGCTTTTCCTATGAATAATGTCATTTAGAGAAAATTATAAATGATATTATTCATATGTCAAATATCATTTAATCTTTTGACGCCTTACCTTAAAAAATTTTTGAGGGGGAGAGTTGGGGTGAACGCTCTCTAAAACACACATACTGCGATTTCCTGAGTCTACTTTTCTGCACTACTCCACACCCTGAGGAACTCTCTGTCGATATTGAAGTGCTGGAACCGTGGCGCAAATCTGTCGAGACACGGAAAGGCTCAATTAATGGAGGCGATCATGATGATCTAGAATACTGAATATGTGCATCAGGTTAAATTTGGCAATGGTAAAATCAGTTTCATCACTTTTAGTGCCCATATCCCTGATAAATCCTACTGGATGCATCGAGATGATTAAAAAGGTATCATTGCGGCTTATAATGTTTTTACTTCCTGACGCTTACAATCGACAAAATGCTGTTAAAAGGTATCGTTCAGGGGATTTTCGCTTCGATCACTCAAAAAATAAGAGCACATGGATCACTCTACACACAACAAAATTGTCAGTTTCATCTGGTCTATCGCTGATGATTGTCTAAGGGATGTTTTTGTACGCGGCAAATATCGTGATGTTATTCTGCCGATGTTCGTGTTACGACGATTAGATTGCTTGCTAGAGCCCAGTAAAGATGCAGTGCTTGAGGAAGTTCGCTTTCAGCATGATGATGCTAATATGGCTGACCTTGATCCTCACGGCTTGCGTGATGCTTCTGGTTACGTTTTCTACAATACATCCCGCTTCACCTTGAAGTCTCTACTCGGCAATCATTCTCAGCTGGAAGCAAATCTCAAGAACTATCTTGATGGCTTTTCGGATAACGTCAAAGAAATCATCGAAAAGTTTGATTTGCGTAATCAGATTCACAAAATGGCACAGTCTGATGTACTGCATGATGTGATCGAGAAATTTGTCTCTGAAGAAATCAATTTAAGTCCAGATGACCGCAAAAGCCTTGATGGTCGAATTCAGACGGGTCTTTCTAACCTTGGAATGGGTTACGTCTTTGAAGAGTTGATTCGCAAGTTCAATGAAGAAAATAACGAAGAAGCGGGTGAGCATTTCACGCCTCGCGAAGTCATTAAGCTGATGACCAATCTGGTCTTTATTCCAGTCAAAGATCAGCTTCCCAATCCACTCACTATCTATGATCCCGCTTGTGGTAGCGGAGGTATGCTCACTGAATCGCAGGACTTCATCACAGATCCAGAAGGTGATATCAAAGCGAAGGTTGGCACGTATTTGTATGGCAAAGAAATCAACCCAGAAACCTATGCCATTTGTAAGTCCGATATGATGATCAAGGGCAATGACCCCGAAAACATCTTGTTCGGCTCTACCTTGTCGACTAATGACTTTTCAGGCAAGCGATTCGACTTCATGTTGACTAATCCGCCCTATGGAAAATCATGGTCGGGCGAACAAAAACACATTTTGGACGGCAAAGAAGTTATTGATCCGCGCTTTGAAGTTGAACTTAGTGATTTTCGTAATGGTGATGCAAAAAAGGAACGTGCTATTCCCCGCTCCTCAGATGGTCAGCTGCTGTTTCTGATGGAAATGGTCGACAAAATGAAGCGTCTGAGCGATAGCCCCAATGGCTCACGTATAGCCTCTGTTCACAACGGATCAGCCTTGTTCACCGGTGATGCAGGTAGTGGCGAAAGCAACATTCGTCGTCATGTGATCGAAAATGACTACCTTGAGGCTATCATTCAACTACCGAACAACCTCTTCTACAATACAGGAATCACAACTTACGTTTGGGTATTATCGAATCACAAAACCGAACAGCGTCAGGGCAAAGTTCAATTGATTGATGCTTCAAACCTGTATCAGAAACTACGCAAAAACCTTGGCGCAAAGAACTGCGAGTTCAGTGACGATCATATCAACCAGATCACTCAGCTCTACCTTGATATCACTCATGATGGCATATCCAAGGTCTTCAATAACAGGGATTTTGGCTACTATAAAGTCACCATAGAACGTCCTTTGAGGCTTGCGGCACAATTCAGTGATGAACGCATCGCTACTTTGAGATACGCTCCTGGTATGCAAGAAATCATGGAATGGGCGTACGGCAAATATGGTGAAGAGGTCTATGCCGACCTAAAACCTCATGCCAAAGCTGTCGATGCCCACTTGGAGCACGAGGAAATAACGCTATCACCAAAGAATCGCAAAGAGCTGGTTTCCGAGGCAACTTGGTGTGCACAACGAAACATCATGAAGGCAGCACAACAAGTAGCCGCCGAAATAGGTACTGATGAACACCTCGACTTCAATCAGTTTGAGAAGCAGGTAGATGAAGTCATCAAGACCTTGGGCATGAAGTTGACTAGCCAAGAACGCAAGCAAATATTGAATGCTGTAAGTTGGCGTGACGAAAGAGCAGCCAAAGTCATCAAAAAGCTGCATAAGTTCAGTGCCTCAAAACTTCGGGATTTGGAACAAAACCTAGATACTGCAAACGAAAAACTGATGGACTACGGCTATTGGCTTACCGATAAGGCAGGCGAGTATATAGAGTATGAAGCCGATAGCGAGTTACGTGACACCGAAAACGTGCCTTTGGCTAACAATGCCGAACCATCAACATCAAGCATCATTCATACGTACTTCATTCGGGAAGTACGTCCCCATGTCGAAGATGCCTGGATAGCACTGGACAAAACGACCATTGGCTATGAAATTAGCTTCAACAAATACTTCTACCAACACAAGCCATTGCGAAGTCTGAAAGAAGTCACCCAGGAAATTCTTACGCTGGAAGCTGAAACGGATGGATTGCTGAAACAACTGGTTAGTTTTATTGGAGATGTGAATTAAATGCAAGAGATTCAAGGAAAAACACGAACCGTACGTGAGCTACTTTCTGGTGCCAAATACGGAATCGACTATTACCAGCGAGAATACAAGTGGCAAACTAAACAAATGTTCGAACTAGTCTCCGATCTGACCGATAAGTTCATAGACGACTATCAAGACATTCATCAGCGAGCCGACGTAGCCAATTATGGACATTACTTTCTCGGCTCAATCGTAATTAGTCAGCATGCCAATGAGCGTCTGATCGTAGATGGCCAACAGCGAATGACCAGTCTGACCTTGCTACTACTGTACTTAAATAGTCAGCAGAAAGGACGCGATGATATCGAACCCGTTGAAGAATTAATTTTCTCTAAAAAATTTGGTACCAAGTCATTTAACTTGAGCGTTCCAGAACGTAACGACTGCATGGATTCATTGTTCGATGGTCTAACTTACGATGTGATCGACCAATCAGAATCTGTGCAAAATCTCATCGGGCGCTTTAATGACATTAGTGAAGCATTTCCTCAAGAAATTGCTAGCACAAAAGCGTTACCCTATTTTGTAGATTGGCTGCTTGAAAAAGTCCATCTGGTAGAAATCACCGCTTATGCAGATGCCGATGCTTACACCATCTTTGAAACCATGAATGATCGTGGCCTTAGTCTAAGTAATACAGATATGCTTAAAGGTTATTTACTGGCAAGTATCACCGATGCAACTAAGCGGAACGAGGCTAACAAAGAGATCAAACATTGGCTACTAACCTTCACCAAACGTGATAATGATCGAGACACTAAAGAATCTGAAGCAGACTTCTTTAAAGCCTGGCTGAGAGCAAAGTACGCCGATAGTATCCGGGAACGTAAAAAGGGAGCTAAAGCTGAAGACTTTGACCTAATCGGTACCGAATATCATCGATGGGTAAGAACCAACCAAAATTTGGTGGGTCTTAATACCAGCGAAGATTTCAATCGCTGGGTAAGACAAGACTTGCGTTTCTTCGCCCGCGTGTATTTGCAGTTGTTGGAAGCAACCGAAACACTTAAATCAGGTTTGGAGTCCATCCGTTTCAATGCTGATCATGGGTTCACTCAACAGTTTCAGGTATTACTATCTCCGCTTTTACCGAGTGACGACGATGCAATTGTCATAGCCAAGATCAAACTGACAGCCGACTATATCGATTGCTGGCTTAACCGCCGACTCTGGAACTTCAAGTCCATCGATTATTCTACCTTGCAGTATGCAACATTCCTGCTCACCAAAGAACTGCGTAACCTTTCTCTGAAAGCATTAAGAGATAAGCTGATTAAACGCCTTATCAGTGATCAACAAGAATTTCCACTTGATGGTCAGCCTTCACTAAACAATTGGAACGCCAGGAGCATGCATCGCCAGCTGTCACGTTTCACGCATTGGATTGAGGAGCAAAGCGGCCAGCCAGGACGTTATCTTGAATACATCATACGCTCGGGAAAAAATGCTTACGAGATTGAGCACCTGTGGGCCAATCATTTCGAGCGCCATGTGGATGAATTCTCACATATGCAAGATTTTTCCAGATATCGAGATCGTATAGGCGGTCTTGTGCTTCTCCCTAAAAAGATCAACGCCAGTCTCAACGATAAGGCCTATCAAGACAAACTGGAGCATTATCAAAGTGAAAACTTGTTGGCGCGTTCTCTGCACCCAATGTGCTATGTCCACAACCCTGGCTTTAAGCAGTTGATCGAGCGCACAGCCTTGCCATTCAAATCTCATGAAAACTTCAAGATGGCCGACTTCGATGACCGATTTGCCGTCTACAAGGGCATCGCCACACACCTGTGGTCAGTGGATCGTTTGCTGGAGAAACCTGATGCAGAGGTATGAAAGCTACAAACCGAGTGGTGTTGAATGGCTAGGAGATATTCCATGCCACTGGGAAATAAAGCAATTGCGGTGGCTAGCTGACTTTGTAGAGCGAGGTACGGCTCCAACATATGCGGATAACGGAATGCTGGTAATTAATCAAGCGTGCTTGAGCACTTACGAATTAAACCTTAGCAAAGCAAAATATCACCAATCAAAAGAAGATGTCCGAAATTTTCGCGGTTTTCTCAAAAAGGGGGATATATTGATCGCCTCTACAGGGCGCGGCGTACTTGGTAAATGTTGCTTTGTCAATTCGGAAATTGAAGGTTTTGTTGACTCGCACGTTTCAATTGTGCGTGATTCGAAGGATCGACTGCCGGCAAAATTTGTGTTTTATCTGTTGAGCACGCAGTATGAAATGATTAATGCTTGCCTATCACAAGGATCAACTAATCAAACAGAATTGCAGCGTGATTCATTCCGAAAATTACCAATTCCTCTACCTCCACGAGCAGAGCAAGACAGCATCGTGATGTTTCTCGACCAAAAAACCGCTGAAATCGATACAGCCATCGCCAAAAAGAAACGGCTGATCGAGCTATTGCAAGAACAGAAAAGCATATTGATCAATCAGGCTGTCACTCGCGGATTGAACCCAGATGTGGCTATGCGAGATTCTGGGGTTGACTGGATTGGCGAGATCCCTGCTCATTGGTTTGTCATACCTAACCGTTATGTTTTTCGTGAACAGAACATGAGGTCTATCAAAGGAGAAGAGACTCATTTGTCGATGAGTCAACGCTATGGATTAGTTCCTGCAAAGAATCTGGAAACTAAAACACTCCAGTCAGAATCCTATGACGGTGCAAAGCTTTGTAAAGCAGGCGATCTGGTCCAAAATCGTCTTAAAGCTCATTTGGCAGTTTTTTAAGTAGCATCATGTGATGGATTGGTTAGTCCAGATTATTCAGTTATACGCTTACAAGATCGAAAAAATCATCCACTCTTCTTTGAAATGCTCTATAAAACGCCTATATATCTTTCTGAATTTAATCGTCGTGTAAGAGGAATCGTTGTCGGCTTCTTGCGGTTATATTCAGATGACTTTAATGCTATTCCTGCATTAGTTCCTCCGCATATAGAGCAGGAATACATTGTCAGATACATTATTAAATTGAATTCTGAATTTGGGATTATGCAAGAAAAAGTTGAAACAGAGATTAGCAAACTTGTTGAGCTTAAGGTGATTATAGTGGCTGATGCCATTACGGGAAAAATCAGGGTCTAAGGAAAACGCATGGTCAGCCAAACAAACGAAGCAGCACTCGAAACCCACATCGAAAATACCCTCGTCAAAGACGGCTATCATATCGGTATCCCGTCAGATTTTGATAGGGAGTTTGCCATAGATACCAAGCTGTTTTGGGGTTTTCTTGAGGCCACCCAACCTAAGGAGTTGGCCAAGCTGAAAGATAGACCTAACTGGCAACGCCTAGTACTAGAACGGCTCAAGAAGAGGATCAAAAAAAGCAGTGTTCTGTCGGTGCTCAAAAAAGGCCTGGATATAGATGATGCTCATTTCGACCTGCTGTATCGGTTGCCATATAACGATCTGAATCCCGAGGTGTTGATCAACTTCGAAGCCAATATTTTCAGTGTTACCCGTCAGGTACATTACAGTCAAACTGACACGCTCAAGTCGGTAGATATGGTGCTCTTTGTCAACGGTTTGGCCGTGACCACGCTAGAGCTCAAGAACCCTTGGACAGGCCAGAACATTTACAATGCCATAAAACAGTACCGGACTGACCGTGACCCCAAAGAGCCCTTGTTCGAGTTTGGTCGTTGTCTGGTTCACTTTGCAGTAGACACGGACGAAGCCTATATGTGCGCCCAGCTTTCCGGAAATGATAGTAATTTCTTGCCGTTCAACAAGGGCTACAACTACGGCAAAGGCAACCCAGTCAATCCGAATGGGCACAAATCAGCCTACCTTTGGGAAGACATTCTGACCCGAAAAAGCCTAACCAATATCATTGAGCAGTTTGCCAAATTCACCGTTGAGAAAGACAAGAAGACAGGCAAAGAACGTCGTGCTTTGTTCTTTCCTCGCTATCACCAGCGAGATGTAGTACTCGGCATACTTGCTGACGCCAAACAGAACGGAGTTGGTCAGACCTACCTGATTCATCATTCCGCAGGTTCCGGCAAGTCAAATTCGCTCACTTGGTTGGCATATCAATTGGTTGAACTCTACGACAACACGGGTACAAAAAATGTATTTGATTCGGTAGTAGTAGTGACCGACCGCCGCGTCCTAGATACCCAGCTTAAAGACAATATCAAACTCTTTTCCGAAACCAAGAACATTGTAGCCCATGCGGAAAGCGCTGCCGAACTTAAGACACACCTAGAGCTAGGCAAAAAGATCATTATCACCACCGTACAGAAATTCCCGTTCATCTATGATGCAGTTTGCGACCTGACTGACCGAAATTTTGCGGTGATCATTGATGAGGCTCACTCTTCCCAATCTGGCAGTGCCGCCGATAAGCTCAACATTGCTCTGGGTTCAGAGGATGAAGAAGAGCCGGAGGACTTACAAGACAAAATCCTGGCGATCATGCGTGATCGGAAAATGAGCAAAAATTCTAGCTACTTTGCCTTTACCGCTACACCTAAACCAGCGACACTTGAAAAGTTTGGTCGTCAAGGCCCTGATGGTAAGTTCTATCCCTTTCATCTGTATTCGATGAAGCAAGCCATTGAAGAGAAGTTCATCCTCGACGTGCTGGCCAACTACACTACCTATAAGAGCTACTACGAAGTACAGAAATCGGTTCAAGAGAACCCGTTATTCAACACCGCTAACGCTCAGAAAAAGCTAAAGGCCTTTGTAGAGGCCAGTCCCAAGACTATCGAGGTCAAGGCAAAGATCATTGTTGATCACTTCATGTCAAAAGTATGGCAGTCCAAAAAACTGAAAGGCAAAGCTAAAGCAATGGTGGTAACTCGGAACATCGAATGTACTATTCATTATTTTTTTGCTATCCGTGCGGCCTTACTAGAAGCCAAAGCGCCATTCAAAGTACTAATTGCCTTTTCAGGTGAGAAAACAGTCGACGGCATTAAATACACCGAAGACAGTATCAATGGAATTGCCGCTCGTGATTTACCTGAAGAATTCAAAAAGGATGACTATAAAATTCTAGTGGTCGCCAACAAATATCTGACTGGTTTCGACCAGCCCAAACTGTCCACCATGTACGTGGACAAGAAGCTGCAAGGGGTGCTGGCGGTGCAGGCGCTCTCACGTTTGAATCGGTGCTCCCATGCGCTGAATAAGCGCAAAGAAGACACATTCGTCCTCGACTTGTTCAATTCCACCGACGACATCAAAGAGGCTTTTGATCCTTTCTATACGTCAACCACGCTCTCGAAGGCGACTGACGTCAACGTTCTGCATGACACCAAGGAAAAGCTCGACGAAGTAGGCGTCTATGAGTGGAAGGACGTGG
>CAJBRY010000101.1 GCA_903958085.1 uncultured Geobacteraceae bacterium | reverse complement strand
GTTGCGTGGTTGCGTGGTTGCGTGGTTGCGTGGTTGCGTGGTTGCGTGGTTGCGTGGTTGCGTGGTTGCGTGGTTGTCATGAAAACTTCCTGTCTTTAGGTCCAAAAAATTTGCCAGTTTTCATGGGGTTTGTCAAGGTTTATTGACAGGATTATTGAGAGGATTATTAATGAGTGTAATGTTATCAATAGATGAAACCAAACAACCAGAGTGGTATTCGATTGCCGTGACCTGTCTCTATGTTATCCAGAGCCAACCAGGAATTTTCTACTTCCCTGATCTGCCCCGCATCCTTGTTTTTACCTCCCACCTCAAAGGTGACTGAGTCATCTACCCGAAAATCTCCTTTGACTGGCACCGACACAGCATGTGCGGTACGAAGCATATTGACAAAGAATGTTTCCCGCATTGCTCCCATATCCGGTTCTCGTGTTCGTGAAAGTGCGTGATAGAGATTCGGGTTGTTCAGGTAAATCTTTTCCGGCTTTTCCATCTCACGAAGGCCCTTGCCGCTCTTGGTGACCGACAAAATAACACCGGCGTCTTCAAGAAATTTCAGGTAACTCTTGAGAGTCCTCTCGTCGCCTATTCCCAGGAGGTTTTTCAGATGTTTCATGTCCGGGGTAAAGGGTACTAACGAGGCAATAATCGAGAGCAGCTTTTCAATCTTGCGGATGCTGGAACCATTTAGCGACTGGTGGATGGCAGGCAGATCAGACTCAAGCGTGGTGTGAATATTCTGCTCAAGAGTCATGAAGAACAGGCTCTTATCCTCATACTCCTTGAAATAGGGGTAATAACCATGCTCCAGGTAATCCCTGAACAGCGCAAGCACCTTCAGGCCATTTTTCTCAAGCTCTGCGACGATTGAATCGGCAACCTCCTGATGATTTGCCAGCAGCTTTTCAAGCGGCAGCGCATCAAGATAAATACCGCTGTTCATGCCGATAAATTCACGAAATGACATTCCATACATCTTAAAGACAATGGCTCGCCTGCTCAGGTCGTGGCTTCCCTTCGCAATCTCCAGAGCAGAACTTCCTGATGCGATAATCTTCAAATTGGGAAAGGTATCACAAATACTTTTCAGCTCCATGGACCAAGCTGGATATTTGTGGATTTCATCAAAACAGATCAGCTCGCCCCCCATCTTGCAGAACTCGTCAGCTATCTCGTACAGAGAAGAACGAGCCACCAGAAAATGGTCTGCCTGAATATAGATAGCTTTCCGGCCTGAACGGTCATCGTTATACTGTTCCAGCAGTTGCTGAATCATGGCGGTCGTCTTGCCGATGCCCCGTTGGCCGATGATAATTGAAAATCGGTTTGTTAGTGGATGGTCACGAAGAAAATACCGCTTGAAATCACGGTTGCGAATTCGCAGGAAAGTCTGGCTCAGCGGAATAAGGTCATCAAGCATAGAATTGCTCCAAATAGTAATTGGAACCTATTCTACTCACAATATTATAGTAATGCAATACTATTTTATATGTAGTTCATCTGCGGAGATTTTCTGGAAGATCACGCCTTAATACTGAAGAGATCCCTGATCATTTCATCAGATGCTTGCAGAGTTTTGAGGTTCGCCTTGAAACCTTGCGTGTTCGAAATAAGAGCCGTTGCTTCTCTGGAGATATCAACTGCATCTTCGGTTTTCGCCGCCGAAGCAATTACGCCGGAGGGACTCACCTCCTGGAATACCGTCCTTGACGACTTGAAGCCATCCGTATTCATGTTGGCAATGTTGTTCGCCGTTACCTGCTGGCTTGTGCTGAATGCCTGTAAAGCACTATTGGCCGCGTTGGTTATGCCGCTCATATAAAATCCCCCTTGCCTCAAGTTTCGGAATTGCAGTGTTGAACTTTACACTTTTTCTATTCTACACTGTTATGCGGAATAATCAAATCATCAAAACGGCAGTTAAATGCCCGCTCTTTAATCTTGTGAATCAAAATAATCCTGGCGGCAGAATTTTCTTCAAGATTCTTATTTTCATTCAGCGCTTTCAGATATTCATTTATGGCATCAATTTGACGCTTACACACCTCTGCATCAACATCAATATGCGACTCTGCCGCCCTTTGCATGAGCACTTCCTGAAGATACAACCTGCGACAGATCCACTCGTTGAAACCAAGCATTTCAGCTGCCCGCAAAAAGTAGTTGCTACTTTTGCCAGCGCTCGGATAAAAATCGGCGCAGAGTTCAACAGTACAAAGCCAGCAAATGTACCTGTGAAGCATATCGCTCCAGACAAACTGTGTCTGCTCCTTATCAAGACACATTGGACAGATAGCACCATGTATAAAGACTCTTTTCATAGCATACCTTCGCTTGCTGTACGCCACTTACAGCAAGGAGTCATTTAAGAATATGGCTCGCCAGAACCTTCTGCACATCATAGACGCTCAAGTCTTTATTGAACCTTTTCTCCAGTGGTATCGTTTCACTGCCGACCCATATTTTCAATTCCGCGTTAAGATCAAAACTGCTTCCGGTCTGCACACTGAATTTGGTTATGCTGCTGTAAGGTATGGATAGATATTCTATCTGCTTACCGGAAATCCCTTGAATATCAACAAGAATCAATCTCTTGTTCGTGAACAGAAAAGTATCTCGCAGAACAGAATAACCTGTTTCGATTATCTCACCATCCACAAGCAGTTGTCCATAATCAGTATGAAATTTTTTAGTCTCAAGCGAACCGGAATTTTTGGCTGGTCCCGCAAAAAGCCCCATAAACTACACCTCTCATAATTGAAAATATTTTCCCTTAGCCCCACAAAGACTGACGCAAGCCCGAGCGTCTTGAAATTCGTTTTTCAGCTGCCGCCAGAAAAATTTCATCCGTGCACCACAACTCTGCGGAAATTCGTGCACGGGTAAGCCCAGTATAGATAATTTCGCGAGTAAGAATCTGATGATTTGAGGATGGCATAATTAACAGTATTTTCTCAAATTCAGAGCCCTGACTTTTATGCACCGTCATGGCAAATACAGTTTCGTGTGCAGGCAACCTGTATGGCGAATACTTCCTCGGCTCGGCGTTTATTGAGGGGAAATATACCGACAAGCCGAATTCACTTTCAGGGTCGTTTAGCGTAATGCCAACATCGCCATTAAAAAGTTTGAGTCCGTAATCGTTAATCAGAACCATAACCGGGCGCCCATGATACCACTGTTTGTGCGGCTTGATAAGACCTACATCAGCAAGACAGATTTCTATCAGACTATTGATCCCTTCCACACCATAGACACCCTGTCTCAAAACGCAAAGAACCCTGAAACGGTCAAACGCTAGCAGCACTTCATCGGGATTATCATAACGCAGATAATCAGCAAATCCCGCAGCTACCAGATTTGCGAGCTTTTTCTGCAACATACCAGGGGAAGGCGTTTCAGAAAGAGTCAATCCAACGGTATTTCCATCCTTCATATTTTTAATAATGCTCGAACAATTTCCGTCGTTGACACTTCTGCTGACCAACCCTATGCCACTCTCTTCACCAAAACGATAGTTCTTCTGCAAAACGATAACTGAGTCTGCAAGCGCAGGCACATTGTTCCCGATAAAGCTTTCCGGAATGTCGCATCCGGCTGTATCTGCAATAAATTTCCGGAATTTTTTTGAAAATCCGAACCGGTGTCCGGTATTACAAATATCACCCAAAACCGCACCCGCTTCGACAGAGGCAAGCTGGTCGCGATCGCCAAGCAGGATGAGTCGCGCTCCGGGAGCAAGGGCAGCAACCAGTTTAGACATTAAAGCAAGTGGAATCATCGATGCCTCATCAACTACCACCGCTTCAAAAGGGAGCGGATTATCTGCGTTATGCTTGAATCTGCATGAGTCTGGAATATATCCCAAAAGGCGCTGAAGAGTTAAAACGTCAGAAGGAATATTCCCAGCAACCGTAGTTGCTTTCTCCAACTCCTTTCCAGCTTTAAATATTGATTCTTTCAATCTTGCAGCCGCCTTGCCGGTCGGTGCTGCTAACCCGATTCGCATCCTGCTTCCATTTGCCTGTTCCAAAAGCAGCGCAATAATCTTTACAACCGTTGTTGTTTTTCCAGTCCCAGGCCCTCCTGAAATCACCGTAAATCTGTTTCTGACAGCAGCGACAGCTGCTATCCGCTGCCAATCAACTTCTTCCATAGTTTTGAGGAATAGTCTCTCAAGTCCATCTTTCAGAAGTGCAACGTCAACTGCTGGTAAATCAGAAGTCATATAGATGAGACTCTGAGCCAGGTCATTTTCATATTTCCAGTATCGGTGAAGATAGAGTCGGTTATTATCATCAAGAACAAGTGGACTATATTCGCCTGGCTGACCAACCATTTTCGATTTTCTCAGAGTGGCGGCGGCAGCTTCGACTTCACTATTACCAAATATATCTGAAAGCTCTATACAGATATTCCCAGCGCCGACTGCACTGCTGGCAAAAAGAGCCGCTTTTCTAAGATAATTAGTTACATCAGATTCCCTGCTGCAAACAAAATCAGCAAATACGGTATCAATGTCCCTGATTTTAAGCTCCTCAAACATATTATGCCTCCTCGATATTTATGAGGCCGTCTGTAAGCCCTTTAACCAGTGCAGCATCTGGTTTGTCAAAATATATGCCGTTGCCTGGACGTGAATCGTCAATTCCGCGCAGATAGAGGTAGAGGACCCCACCGAAGTGAGTTTCATATTTGTAATCTGGTATTCGTCTCTTAAGATAGCTGTTTACAGCAACGGTGTAGATGAGATACTGAAGCGGATACAACTTACGTTCCATATCGCTGGCAAGATTGTCGGGCATGTAATTTTCCGGCTGATTGCCGAGGTGATTGGATTTCCAGTCAAGAATATAGTATTTCCCCTCATGGCAGAAGAGCAGATCTATGAAACCAAGCAGCATCCCCTTAACGCTCTGAAAATTTAGCATTTCCGCCATCCGTTCCAGATTCACCGGTGTTTTAATGCCATGCTTATTGAAGAAACCTTTCAGCACTTTTGGATCAATGGATTTCAGCGGAAAATAGAATTCCATCTCCTGCACCCAACTTCCCGGCTGAAGTCCGGATAATCTGAGCCCTTTAAGAAGCTCAGCATTCAGGACAGTAGTAAGCATTTTATGAAGCGTATCGCTGTACTTCGAATACGCTGGAGATTTTTCCACTCCTTTCGACAGTAATTCTGCCAAGTGAATATTATTGACTGAAGCAAAATTTACCTGCTCAAATATTGAATGCAGAAAAGTTCCGGGATCCGCCCCTTTCGGAAAGGCAAAGAATGAATTTTCATGCAGAGTTTCATCCGATTTTGATTCAGTCGATTCATCCGAACTGTCGTGATCAGGAAAATCCGGCGCAGACTCATGCCCATCTATCAGGGAGGAAAAACTTGACACCCTCCAGTCTGATTCAATCATTCCAGTAAATGTTCGACACTGTAACTGTTCGGCCTCATCATTTCTGCGAAGACTGATATCCTCAGATTCACTTGATGGATCAATTACCAGATTTATACTACCTGCAGATGCGATAGAACGAATTTTTTCGATCATTCTACTGTCTTCTATTGCTCCCATCACCTTAATCAGCTCTTGATATGAAGATGAACCGCCCACTTTTTCCGGTGAATGAAACAGATATGCAAGAGCAGAACTTTCGCTATATTTAAAGTGTCCCCAGGCCACATAGCACCTGTATTTTGCACGGGTCAGCGCAACGTAAAGCAGGCGGACATTTTCTGCCAGTCCTTCATCCAGAGAATCCTTATGGTGCTGTTCAAACTTGTCTGAGCCGTAATCCGCAACAAGCTGATACCCTTCATGGGCAACAACCGTTTTACCGCCGTCAATGACTCCACCCCAAAGAAAAGGGCAGAATACTATCGGAAACTCAAGCCCCTTGCTCACATGGATAGTAAGTATCTTGATCGCCTTCTCGTCGGACTCCAACCGGATCTGATGTTCTTCACCCACTTGCGGAGTTGTCACCTGCTCACTAAACCAGCTGCATAGTGCATCAACGCCAAGATGTGATGCGACCGCCTCCGCATGGAGCAGTTCTCCGCAGTGAAGCAAATTTGTTATGCTACGCTCGCCCCCCGGCATCGAAAGAAACCTCGCACGAATACCTTCCTTTTCGAGTAAAGTGCGGAACATCGTCATGAATCCGTAGTTCTTCCAAAGATTGTGGTTCTCTTTAAATGAATTCAGACGTTTTTCCCAATCGGCTTCACCATCTGCATCAAAAGTCCGCGCAATCCCGTTTGCAGAAATTCCTAAAATAGACGTTGCCAGAGAAGCCCGCACTTTCCCTTCGTGACCCGGATCAGCTATTGCGTTTAGAATGGTTCGGAACTCAAGCGCCTCCTGAGTCTGAAATACACTCTGCTCGCTCCGCACCACCGCGGGAATGCCCCGCTTCTGCAGCGAGTCATAAATGTATTTTGCCTGTTTGTGCCCCCTCACTATAACGGCAATATCTCCCGGCACCACGGCCTTGCCGTCAATTGTTGCAATCCCTTTTGACGCATCCGCAAGCAAACCTGCTATCTCGTCAGTCACCGATTTTACAATGGTCGGATTCGCTCTTTTGATGGGGATACATTTTTTTTCCGATGCTTCACGAGAGAAAAACCAGATCTGCATCGGCGAAGAATCCCTCTCGCCAAGACACAACTCTTTCTGCTCTTTTACTGCTGATTCAGGAACTTTTACCTCCGGATAAGTGAGGCCATCTATAACCAACGGATTCTGCCTGTTCTGACTGAACAGAAGATTAACCGCCTCAACCAGTCGCTCCGATGAGCGCCAGTTAAATTCCATCGTATGATGTTGCTCATCGGGGACATCCTCTTTTGCTTCAAGGTACGCAAAAATGTCTGCACCACGAAAACTGTATATCGCCTGTTTCGGATCTCCGATCAGAAAAAGCGGCATTGAGCCCTCTTTGAAAACACTCTTGAAAATTTTATACTGAATCTGATCCGTATCCTGAAATTCGTCAATCAATGCCGCCCGATATTTGCTTCGCATACGATCCGCCAGCAGAGAACCGCCTGGGCCTGAAAGAGCCCGATGCAGATCAGCCAGCAGGTCGTCGAAAAAGCGTATATTCAGAGCACTCTTCCGCTCCGGAAGACGTTTTTTGGCGAATTCAATCAACTCACCATAAACTGTGTCTGCCATCTTATTAACAATAGGGATCAATTCATCCCAGAGCGTGAAAAACGGATGCTGTGGTGGGTCATTCTTTTTGAGACGAACATCCTTCCGGTGCATAAAACTTGCTGTCAGCTTGTTATAACCGTCAAAAAATCCGTAAGGAGTTTCCTGACTGACAAAAACATCCATCCCCTTTACCAGATCAGGAATCATATCATTCCGGTAAAGTTTTTCACTTCTGCTCAAACCCGGATGTTCAAAAAGAATCTGCTCAATTTCGGGGCGTTTTGTATGCCATAAACCGCATAACTTTTCATAAACTTCCTTGCACTCTCTTCTTATCTTATGAATCTCTTCCGGCGTAAATTCCGGCACAATTTTCAGCACTGGATTGG
>CAJBRY010000100.1 GCA_903958085.1 uncultured Geobacteraceae bacterium | reverse complement strand
GTTACTGGTTTGCCATCTTTATCAAACAGAGGCTTCCCTTTGTTATCTGTCAATTGCCATGAAATATTTTTGGCTATTGCCCTTGATACGGCATGACGATCAACCGATTTTTCTTTTTCCTTGTGAGGGCAAGGGAAGATAAAGCCAGTATACTCTTGCTCTACAGTCATTTTCCTTGTTTGCCTGATTTGTGCTATTGCTTGAAAGATGATTTCCAAAGCAAGAGCAGATAAATAAACTCGGTGAGATTTGCCGTTCTTAGATCGTTCTGCTGGAATAGTCCACCAATTGCCGTCAATCTCCTTAGTGTGCAATCCGATCACTTCACCGGGGCGTTGTGCCGTAACAAGTATCAGTTTAATCACTTTGCGGATTTCATCAGAAATTGCCGCCGAATCCAGCTTGCTCCATAGAGTTTTAATTTCGTCTTGAGAAAGAACCCGTTCCCGTGCGTTAAGAGGTGCTGGCAGTTTGATTCCCATTGCTACTGAGAAATCCAGTATATCTTTCTCAACAGCGTAGTTCAGCATCTTACGGATAATCTTAAATGTATTATTTGCCATCCCAGGTGAGCCACGTTCTACAATTGTTTCCAACAACAAAATGACATCCCGCTTTTTAATATCTGCTGCTTTTTGCTTGCCCCATAACGGAACAACTTCTTTATTAAGGATGCGCTCATCCTCTTGCCATGATCGTTTGAATTTTTTGGCGTGTTTTTTTATATACTCATCACATAGGTCTGCATCTGTTGGAGCCTTACGGAGTTCATCTGCTGCAAGTTCCTTTTCAGCTAAAGGGTCGATTCCATTTTTTACTTTCTTCTTGGCCTCATCGAACTTGCTTCTTGCCGTTTCCAGAGAAACATCAGGATAACTACCTAGATTCATCTCGCGGCGTTTGCCATCAAAGGCATAAACATACAGCCACGTTTTAACGCCAGAGGGCATAACGCGAATTGTGAAGCCGTTACCCTCTCCCCTGATATACTTCTTGTCCTCAGGCTTTAGTTTTCTAATCATGGTGTCAGTGAAAGTTGTGATCTTCATATCCACCCCATTTACTACGGAATAAGTTTAGTGCCGTAGTAATGCCGTAGTAAGATGTTACCCTTCAGTGAAAAATGCTGAAAAATAATGATTGATAAAATATGCTTAAAATGCTTAACTGTCAATTAGTTATGTGGGTAAATTGAAAAAATACGGCGGGTATTGAAATTGGCTGAAAAGCTATTAAACCTTTACTTGGGAGCAGGGGGTCGCTGGTTCGATTCCAGTCTCACCGACCAGCAAATTCAAGCACTTACAGTTAATTCTGTAGGTGCTTTTTTGTTTGAGTAACCTCTCAAGTAACCTCTTACACTCTTGCTGTAGTGCAATACATTCTCCATAAAATGCCGCCCCTGATTATCAGGAGCGGCCCAATTGTATATCTACAACAACCCCCGCTCCACAAAGCTCATATACTCGTCATCCCCAACAATAATATGATCCAGCACCTTGATACCTAAGATTTTGCCTGACTCCTTCAAGCGTCTTGTAATGGCTATATCTTCTGATGATGGTGTAGGGTCGCCTGTCGGGTGCTGGTGGATCAGAATCAGTGCCGCTGCATTTGAGAGGCAGGCAGTCTTGAAAACTTCTCTTGGATGTACGATGCTCTGATTGAGAGAGCCGATACTAACCAGGTCCATGCAGATTATTCTGTTCTTTCCGTCCAGGTGAAGTGTTATAACTTGCTCTTTTGGCTCTTTGTTTAGGAACTGGAAAGTATCTGATACTTGCTGTGGTGCTGTGTATCTGGTTCATGTCTTCAGATAATCCGTTATCTCTTCCCTGACCGCCAGCGTTTCATATACTGCCTTGATCTGCTTGAATTTGATGGTGCGGGGTTTACTGGTAACTATTTCTGTTCCGAATAGGGTATGAATTGTCATTGTCGTATTCTCCTTTTGGATAAAAAAATAGGGAGCTTTTTGACGGCTCCCTTTGGATTGAAATACAAAAAGACAGACCAAATAATCTGTCCTCTGTGAGTATAAAATTGACCGGCGGATTCAAGTCTGAAGT
>CAJBRY010000099.1 GCA_903958085.1 uncultured Geobacteraceae bacterium | reverse complement strand
GGTTACATTCCTTTAAACCACAATAAACTTTTTTTGAATAAAATGTTGAAAATTCTTTTTCACAAGAAAGGCAAACTCTATTATATTCCTGGTAATCAAATTTATCCCTATTACGTTTCTTATCTCTAATTCTATCAGCCAATTTCCTACCATCATCTTTACACTCAATACAAAACTTTTGCTTTGGACTTGTAGGAATATATGGTTCTTCACATACTTCACAAATTCTTTCTTTATAGTTAGGCATACTTATTTTCTCCTATAATTAGTTGTTAGTACTATATAAGATAATATAAGCACGTTTAATAAAAAATCAATACAGAAACAGGGATTTATTGATATTTTATTCAAAAGTCCCTGTTTCTGTTCTAACATAAGAATACTATTTTAAAAATATTCAATGATATTAAAGACTTCTGTCTATAATACCCATCCCCATCATTCTGGAATCCAAACATGCAAATCCGAGTTCAGCCCATCCAAAAAAGCCCTGCTTTTGGACACGTAGTAATGTAGGATCATCAAATGCTTCATATTCTTTTCTAATAGGCATTACTAAAGAATCATTGGTAGTCATGTCAAAACCAATAACTTGAGTCTCACCTAAAGTATTAACTGTACCATCAGCATTGGTGATATTTGGATTTTCAATGGTGTAAGCGTTAAATACTTCTCCGCCGCTAGCAATAAACTTCCCATAAGAAGACGTGCTACCATTGATATTGTAAAGTCCAGTCGCACCTAAATGCTGAATTTCATGCAATCTAACATTCCACACAGAACCCATACCTGCAGCTTGAAAAATCTCTCTACGGGTTACAGGATCAATGTCCGTATCGGTCCATTCTCTAATGTCAGCGGCATCTTCTGGGCTAACATAAAGATCTGTAAATGTACGACCAATACGTTTAAAACCAACAATCATTTTATTGATAAGCTCTTTAGAAAGATAACCAGCACCAGAGGATGCAGGTACAATTTCATAAATAGGAGCTGGGCGAGAACCTAAAAGGCCCTTACCTGAAAAACTAGAGGTAACTGCTGGCATAATAACCCTCCAACCGCATTCCTCTTCATACGCAGCAAGCTCTTTAGCAGCTTTAGCAGCAGCTCTCTGAGCGATATCAATACGAGAATCTCTCGCATAAGTAATCTTCCAATCTGCAGCAGCATCAATAGAAAAAGTGGGAACATATACTTCTTCTCCGATACCTTCGATGAAATTCTGTGCCACATAGCCTAGGCCAGGTAACACCCAAACTGGAATCTCAAAATCTTCAGCTACAGGATAGACAGCCTGAGCACCAGGTGCAAGGCGTTCTACTGCAAATAGCTGACGCATAATGGATTCCAGTTCAATTTTCTGCAAAATTGGAGTTGTTAGAGCAGCAGCAAACGCACGATAGGCAGCCAAGCCTTCTGGCGTTTGAATATTAGCTGTTTCACGAAATAAGTCTTGCATTTCTTTAAGATCCATAATTAACAACTCCTCCCTTAGTTCTTAGTATTGGAAGCACAGTTATAGTGCCTTAATCCAAATAATTTTATTTAAATTAGATCAAAAGTTTAATTCTGATCGGATACAAAGTGGTGTTATTAATGTTAGCAGAAGCTTTCGCAGCGCTAGCACCTTTCACAACACGGGCTACTACAGTGGTAATACCAGTTACATATTCTCCAGCCGCATCTGTACCATCAGAAGCAACATCACTATTGGTGACTTTAGCTTCGTCAGCAGCCGCTAAAAGAGATTGACCAGGCAACATTGCTGTTGCTGCAGCCGCTCCACCTTTAGTAGTATAATGTACAGTGTCCCAAATACCTAAATGGGCTACACCGACAGGAACAGCCTTGGTACCATTAATAACGCCAGCACCAGTGTAACTTGGTTGAGCAATAACATCACTTGAACCTAAATCCCCAGGCATATAAAAGCCCGCAGGATGTACTTGATGATAACCAGTTTTTACTTTCTGCATAAGAAAACCGAAAGGAATATCAGTAGTAGCAGCTCCATGATAGAGTTTCTTTACAATAGGTTCTTGATTGACAGCTGCAGAGTCGAGCATAACAACAGATCCAGCATAAGCGATAACTCCTCCGATCCCGGCTGCGGCTGTTGCGGTCTGAGACCCATAACTACAAAATTGGTTTTCTACAACAGGATGTCTTGGAATAAACATGTCCTTGTTCCTCCTATAAATCTTTTAATTAGTCGTTCTTATTCCATCTCTTAGCCATAGCTTGTCCCAACTTGCGGTATTTCGCTACGAGATCTTCGCTTGGTAAATATTCTAAATTCAAAGAAGCCTTGGCAACATCCCCCATAGAAATCTGGGCAGGAGCTGTCTTTTCTTCATTTGTTTCAGACGCTTTCTCTTTATCCTCTTCGGATGCTTCTGAAGATGATTCCTCTGCGGCACATTTTTCTTTCTCTTTCTTTTTCTTTTTGCCGGTTTTAGGATCTTCTTCCTCTTCTTCATCCATCCAGGGAGGAACTCCTTTTTTCTTATCTTCAGCAGCTTTTTTGGCTGCATCTTCCTCCGCCTTTGCGTCAGCCTCGGCTTTATCACGGGCTTTTTCAAGCTCAGCAACAACGGCTTGCCTGATAGATACTAGCTCGTCTTTATAAGACGCAAAATCTTCTTCCGTCATTTCCCTTACTTTGCTAGTCTGGGAATCTCTATCAGAACGGATAACGCCAGCACTCTCTAATTCAGCCATTCTTTGTTCTGCTGCCCTGTCCTTATTAATATTTTCTAATGTTGCAACGGTTTCAGCAAGTTTCGTATTTGCAGTTTCTAACTCCTTCTTTGCCGCCTCCAGCTCAGATGAGAGTTCAGTAATACGTGCTTCAGTTTCAGAAAGTTTGACTTCATATCCTGATACTTCACTATTTTTTACTTCAAGAGCAGTAGTGAGTTCAGATATAGAAGATGCTGCTTTTTGAAGTTCAGATTCTGTTCTTTTACGAATTTCTGCTTCTTCCTTTTCATTAAACAAGGTCTCCACCACGGTGGCAACCTGTACTTCTAGTTCTTTCTTATCCATATGTTAAGTCTCCTCCTTGCAGTTTTTATGCCTTACAAGCTGTTTGGGCAACTTAACCGACCTGAATTTTAATAATATCAATTTTGTAACCCCTTTACCTATTTAAATTCAACAATATCACGGTAAATTTTGAGCGGCGCCAATATTACCTCTACAATATAAACCTTCTGCATCAAAATTATCTCCTAACATAAACATCAAGTTAACTTGATCTGAACCGGAAACTGTAGCTGCAGTACCAAAATTAATAGTTACAACGTTGGTACCAGTATTTCTTGTAATCCAGCAGGTAGTATTCCAGTTTGGTGTGGCTACAACTGTAGCGTAAGATGCTAGGTCATACCCATGCCATTTGATCCCTGATGCTAAAACAACATCGGTGTCATTGTGTGCCACAGTTGCTGTACTTGCCCAAACAAATGGGTAAGCGTGATTATTGCCCATATTACGATAAATGACTTTCTTGTTATCATCACCATTAATACGAACAATCTTTGGGGTACTTTTTAAGCTACC
>CAJBRY010000098.1 GCA_903958085.1 uncultured Geobacteraceae bacterium | reverse complement strand
TTTAGATTTGCTTCAACGAAACGTTGAATGGGGAATCTTATGGTAACAAAACAATTAATTGAAAAGAAGGTGGTATTTGACAAGCTGGTGCTTGGCAACTTTGCACCAATTAAGGAGCATCGCAAATCTTAACTCAGGTTCTTACGCTGGCGTTGTTGAGTTTGTAACCCAATAGTAGATCAATGGTAGATGCTTGATTACATGAAATAAGCTACTATCTGAATTACGCCCCCGCCGGTTCCGTTCCCAGTGGGGGATTTTTTTCAGATTGAAATAGAGTCATCACTTATTGCAAATATAAGTAACCTGGAAAATATGCCCATAAAAATTGCCATATCCGGATGTGCCGGCATCGGAAAGACCACTCTTGCAAAGGTTCTTTCAGAAAGGCTGAAACTTCCCTTAATTGAAGAACTTTACGAGCCTCTTTTCAATCCCCCCGGCAGATTCAACGGTCCGCCACGCCAGATTGCCGATGCATTTCTACAAATATTCAACACCAAAAAGCAGCTTGAAGAGCAACATGGTAGTTTTGTCACAGATCGCTGTCCTGTTGACCTTTGCCATCTCTGGATGAAGAGAGGTTTAAGTGTACTGGAACAGGAAACTGAAGTGATCTTTGAACAGGGGCAGCAGCAGGTGGCTCAATATGATCTGTTGGTGATACTCCCCGCTGGAGTGCTGGAGTTTGTAACAGAGCATGAGGCTGGAGATAGTCGGAGACGTGCAGCAAGCCAATACATTCAGATGTATAATCACGCCTCGATAATCGGCCTGGCAACACTCTGGATGCCGAAGGAACATTTTCTCTGTCTGCCGAAAGAATGCCAAAGTGTTGAAGAACGAGTAGAAGCGGTGCAGCAGGCGCTTCAGTTTTTAAGTCTATGACAAATTTTATTATTGTTATTCACATGTTTCTGCTGTTTCTTTCTCACGGGATGGCGTATGCCGAAGAACTGCGTTCCCCCATTGATAAACCTGCTGCATTATCATTTCGATGGTACTATAATCCGAAGGGAGAACCTTCGTGGCTCGATTCGGGTGAGGGCCTCAAGCTGGTTGAAGAGGCGCTTAAGGCCTGGAGTCCTTGCGGAGTGCGTTTTGAGTTTGCCGGAGTTACAAATCATCTGCCAGGTGTTCGCGATGGCCTCAATGTAATTGGCTGGGATGGGAAGCTAGGTCCCGGCAAGCGTGCCATAACCAAAAAAATGGCGAGCCGCAAGATGCCGGTCATGGAACAGGATGTTGCATTTAGTTCCTCCCGCGACGAATTACGCCGTTATCCGCGTCTGCTTCGAAAGGTCATGATGCACGAAATCGGTCATGTCCTCGGGCTGAAGCATTCTCCGGATTGCGGTGAAGTAATGTCTCTGGGAGCTGACTGTCGTGGTGTTACACCGTTGATGCTGCCTTTTGAACCAACTCCTAATGATATGAACATTTGCATAAGTCTCGCATCGGAACGGTTTTCTGTCCCAAAGAAAATGGGCCTAGAATCTGGACAAATGAATGAATCAAAATAGAAAAATTCTTTTTGCCTGGGACATGGGGAGCAACTGGGGGCATATCGGTCATTTTCTTGCAGTTTATCCTGCACTTAAAGCAGTCGGTTTTGAATGTTCCGCAGCTGTTCCCGATATACGTACATACGGTGCCAGGCTTGCAGCTTACGGTGTAGAGTTGTTTGCGTCGCCTCGTTCTGAACCTAAGGGACGCCCACCGGAAAACCCGGGTAGTCTTGCACATATTCTGGTCAATCGCGGCTATGGAAATGTTGATGAACTGTTTGGAATGGTACTGGTTTGGCGCTCGTTGATAAAGGCGGTAAATCCTTCCGTTATTCTTATCGATGCCGCTCCGGCAGCTATCCTTGCCGCAGAATCTCTGGCAGTACCGGTATTGCATCTGACCTCGCCGTTTTTTATACCACCAAAAGTTGATCCTGTTCCGGATTTTCTTCCAGAGCGTAATGCTTCTCCTCCAGAGTACCGAAAACAGCTTTGTACGCAGATTCTTACTTCTGTGAATGCTGTAAGAGAGCGTTTTGGACTTCCAGAAATCAATTATCTGTCAGATTTGTACCGATCCTGGGACTCGACGCTCTCAACATTCCCAGAACTTGACAGTCATGCGCCGCGCGGAGACAATACTGCTTATCGCGGTGCACTCTGGAATATGGGAGTTGGCCAACCTTTCAAATGGCCGAACGTTAAGGGGCCTCGTGTGTTTGTCTACCTCCGCCCATTGGCCCAGGTAAAGCTGGTGCTCAATATTTTGAAAAAGTCGGGATGGCCTACTGTTGCCTGCTGCCCTGAATTGAAAGATAATGAGCGAAAAGAATATTTATCAGATTCGCTGCTGCTTTCAGATCAACCGTTTGATATGGGGCAGGTGGTAAGAGAAGCTGATTTAGGGGTACATAACGGTGGTCATGCTTTGGTCAGCGGCTTGCTCTGGCATGGAATACCGCAGTTGCTGCTGCCGGTAGATGCGGAAAAAGAGTTGACGACCCGCTGCCTGCTCAATATTGGTGCAGCTGTCAGACCTGCAATTCCGGCTACCGAGACTACGGTTGCAATGGCTCTGAACAAACTGCATTCGCAGTCATGCTATCGTGAAGCGGCAGAGGCTTTTGCAGCTCGTTATTCGCATATAAACCAGCAGACGGTGGTGGATTCGATAGTTCAGCCATGTCTGACGCTTGCTGAAACTCGCACGGAATCATAGCAAAGCATATTCGTATTTTAGGGGGGCAACGATGTTTGACTTGAGCCAGCTTGGCACCGTTACGGATATATTTTCTGGAGTAACACTCGACGGGACTGCGCTTCGCAATCAGATAGCCGGTAGGTTTGAACGCCTGAGCTCCTGCGGAGTAGGCAAAGGCGACCATGTACTCATAGCTCACGGTGGCACCACTGCGTTTTTTGTAGATCTGCTAGCTGTCTGGCTGCGAGGCGCAGTTGCCATCTGCGTTAATCCGGGAGTTACGGCAAACGAATTGTCCTGTCTTGCTGACTTTTCAAAGCCTGTCCTCCTGATTGCCGGAAGTGCTGCGACGACTCCTTCCGGTTTGTCTCAGATTGAACCGGGCGGTTCTGAAACTGCTGATGGAAGCTTGGTCGGCATTAAACTCCCTTTCACTGCCGATGAACAGGTGCTGGTGCTTTTTACATCCGGAACCACGGGAGATCCCAAAGGTGTCGTCCATACCGCAGGAAGCCTTTTCAGGCGAGTCACCGAAAATATCAAAATAATCGGTCATGATATTCTAGAAAATACTCTCTGCGTTCTGCCGACTCACTTCGGTCACGGGTTGATTGGAAACTGTCTGACCCCCTTGATGGCCGGGCAACACCTGCACCTGTTTGTAAACCCTGGACTGCCCGGGATTGGGCGCCTTTCGCATGTTTTGGATGAACACAAAATCACCTTTATGAGTGCTGTTCCTTCGTTCTGGAAAGTGGCATTGAAGGCTGCAGAGCCACCAACCTTTCGGACTCTGAAACGGGTACAGGTAGGTTCAGCGCCTCTTTCCTCCCAGCTGTGGATGGACATAATGAAATGGAGCGGTGCTCAAGTTTGCAACATGTACGGCATAACCGAAACCGCCAACTGGGCAGCCGGTGCCTGCAGCGGTGACTTTGCTCCTGAGGATGGTCTCGTCGGGCGGATGTGGGGAGGGAGTGCGGCTGTAAAAACTATGAGTGGCGTAATCAGTAAAACAGGGGAGGGGGAAATACTTCTTCGTACACCCGGGATGATGGCAGGTTACCTGTTTCGTGATGATCTGACTGCGGCAGCAATGCTTGAAGGCTGGTACCATACCGGCGATTGGGGAACTATCGATGAAGGTGGAGTCATAAGGCTTTCCGGTCGCATTAAAAGTGAGATCAATCGGGCAGGCATGAAAGTCCTGCCGGAAGAGCTTGACCTGTTGATGGAGCGTCATCCTTCTGTTCTGGAAGCTTGTGCCTTTGGAGTGCCGGACCCTTTGCTTGGTGAAGCGGTCGGGATTGCAGTGCGGCTTGCTGAGCAGGCGCCAACAGTTAAGGAGTTGCGCGAATGGTGCGCCGAGAGAATTCGCAGCGAATGTGTTCCCGAGCGTTGGTTCGTTGTCTCCGAAATACCGAAGACTGACCGTGGCAAACTTAATCGTGATCGCGTAAGGAACTTTTGCATGGATAAGTCAGCATGAAAGAAGCATTGCTGCAGAAATGGTCTCCAGGCCAGCATTTAAAGCTTGAATCGGAGCGTTTTTTTATCCGCTCCTTGACACCGCAGGATGCCACGGAAACCTACATTTCGTGGTGGAATGATGCTGAAATCCAGCATGACCTTAATATGCCTGCACGTAAATGGGGAAGGGCTGAGGCTCAGAGACATATCAGTCGTTTTGACAATCGGATCACATATCATCTTGGCATTTTTCCGAAAGGGGCGCTTTTGCCGGTAGGTTTTTTTACCATAAACACGAATCCTCACACAAAAGTGGCGGTAACCAATGTTGTGATCGGTAACAAAAGCTTTTGGGGAGAGAAAGTGCCGTTGGAAGTGAGGGGTCGAATGCTCCCCTTTATTTTCAATCGTTTGGATATGCTGAAAGTTAAGGGAACCATTCATGGACGAAATCTTCCTTCCATATTTAACTATGAGGCCATGGGTTTTAAATGTGAAGGTATACTGCGGAGCGAACTCCCCGGCATTGATGGCGGTCGGGCAGACATTTATGTTTACGGACTGCTGCGTGATGAATGGCTGACGAGGAAAAACGATGCAGAATAAAGCAAAGAAAATTATGGCCAGCGCTTTTATTGTCGATCCCGCTGACATTCATGATGGTCTTACTCTTGGATCTATAAGGGAGTGGGACAGTCTGGGGCATATGCGTCTTGTTGTTGCAATCGAGGAATTTCTTGGTAAAACCCTCGACCCGCATGAAGTGGTGGCAATTCGTTCGCTTGCTGATGTGTCGCGTCTTCTTGATGCTGGAGATTATCAGTTAACAGTGAATCATGGAGCAAAAGAATGAATGAGCCTGGCACAAATATTATGGAAAAATATGATCATCCCGGAGCGCGACTTAGAAACGCCATTTCCGGCGGCGAAATTATTCCTTTTATCGGAATTTATGATTCTTTTTCTGCCGGTATTGCAGGGAGACATTTTCAGGGGCTGTTTGTTAGCGGATTCAGTTTTGCAGCAAGCTACTATGGTTTGCCGGATGTCGGCTTCATAGCCTGGACAGATATGTTGGCGTTTGTCCAGCGACTCCGCGCAATTCTGCCGGATCATCACATTTTGGTAGATATTGATGACGGTTATTGTGACACAGAGGTAGCCTGCCATGTAGTGCGGCAACTTTCCCAAATCGGTGCTTCAGCCGTAGTGCTTGAAGATCAGAAACGACCTCGGCGCTGTGGCCATCTCGACGGCAAACAGCTTATGGACCTTGACGGCTATCTGGATAAATTGCACAAAGTTCTGGCCTGCAGTGGTGAAATGCTTGTTGTGGCTCGTACTGATGCAACTGATGAAGCGGAAGCAGTGCGAAGAGCGGAGGCTTTTGCTGTGGTAGGTGCTGATGCCGTACTGGTGGAAGCGGTCGGCACTCTCTCTCTGCTTTCAGAGGTCAAACGCAGGGTAGGGTTGCCGCTTGTATTCAACCAGATTGCGGGGGGTAAATCTCCGCCGGCTACCTTAAGTGAATTGAAGACGGCAGGAGTCTCACTGGTAAACTACAGTACTCCCTGCCTTTTTGCAGCACAGAGTTCAATTGAGTCTGCAATGCAGGAGTTGCTGGCTTCAGATGGCCTTTTGCCGAAAAGCGGGGCTAAACATGTCGGGGTGGCAGAATGCAATAAAATGCTGCATGAAAATCTGGCTGGAATTTCTGTTCAGGGGCTAAAAGGTAATTAGAATGCAGTCAGTCTGTGAACTGCAGATAAGAAAAGCAACCCAACCGGAACTAGTGCGGGCCCTGCAGCGTTTCGAACTGCCACGAATGATGCGTGGAGCGACTGCCGCAGGTTGGCTTGCGAGTGGGGGCAAAAGCGGTGTAGCGATGCTTTGGCCGTCACTGCCGGTAGCCTCCGGTTTCATATGGGTGCCTCCGCTTTTGCGCAGGCAGGGAATCGGCACGGCATTGTTGAAAAATCTGATAGAAGCAGCAAGGGGTTTCGGTTGTGAAAAAATATGGGGAACTTTTGCGGTAAATCTTGAAATTGCCGCTTGGCTCGAAAAACACGGATTTCATCCACGAAATACCATGCGTGAGTTTATCCTGCTGTTGAATCAAAATCATCCTCGTCTGCAAAAAGCATTGATGCGTATTCAACGCCGAATTCCCGCATCTGCCAGGATGATTTCTCTTCGCGAGGCTGTTGATGAAGAGAAGCTGAATGAAGCAGCTTATTTTCTGGCCAGTCATGTGGGTGGTTTGCCTGGGCAGATAGTTCAAGGTGTTCAAAAGAGTCTTGATAATAGTCATGCTCAGGTATTCGATTTAGATTGTTCAATTGTGCTTATAGACAAGGGTAAGGTTATCGGTGGAAGGCTGACAAAGTTTAATCCTGGAATAAATTGCTGGTTTCTCGAATCTATAGCGGTTGAAGAGGCATATCGTGGCAGTTGGGCAAATATCTGGCTGAGAACCGAAGGTACGCGACGCATGCTAGAAGACGGTAAATCAGTGGAGTGTCGCTTCCGTGCCCGTGACGATCAGAAAGACACCTTGAGATATGCGGAGCATACCAACGCACGCCTGCTGGAGACGTTGAAGTTAATGGAGTGCCATTTGATGACAGACACCAAATAGATTCTCAAAAGCAAATATCCTGCAAAGTGAGAGTGGCATGCAGGTTACAGATCAAGATTCAAAAATAAAATAAAGATGCATTTTCAATTGTCTTGACATTCATTTACATGTCATGGTAGTAAGCCTCTGTTTTACGCCCAAATCTGAATTGAGTATCAGCATACAACTAGTGCCTGCAAGGGGTAGGTCGTGATTGAATTAAATTTATCATTCGTAATCCAGCTGATCAATTTCGGCATCCTCGTTCTCGTCCTCAATGTTTTCCTGTTCAAGCCGATCCGCAAAGTTCTTGCTGATCGACGTCAGGTAATTGATTCGGCTCGTGAAAAAACCGTTTCAGTAGATGCAGAAGTACAGAGCAAAATGGTTCAGTATGAAGCTAGACTTCATGCCGCCAAAGCTGAAGCAGGTGCACGCCGTGCCGAATCGCTTAAGGCAGCTCAGGCAGAAGAGACTGCAGTGCTGGAAAAAGCACGTAAGCAGGCTTCAGAGTCTTTAGCTTCCATTCGTGACAAAGTTGCCAAAGAAGCTGGCGAAGCACGTGAACTGCTGAAAAAGCAGGCCGAGGTTCTGTCCGGTGATATCTGCGAGAAAATTCTCGGGAGGAACCTGTAGTCATGCTGATGGTATCCGAACGCTCAAAAAAAATTATAATCACATTGGCTTATATTTCAGCGATTCTTGTTCTTGCTTCTGTCGGTTTTGCTTCAGAAGGTGGCGGAGGCGCGCATCATCCCGACAGCGGTGCCCAGATGAAGGATTTTGGCTGGCGTGTACTTAACTTTGTTGTGCTGGCAGGCATTATTGTCTGGGCTCTGAAAAAAGCCGACGTTAAAGGATCACTGGCAGCTCGTCAGGCAGATATCGAAAAAAGCCTGAAGGATGCTGAAACTGCACGTGATGCTGCTGAAGCAAAGCTTCGTGAGTATAGCGGCAAACTTGATCAGGCTTCAAAAGAGATTGATGAGCTTCACGCTGCAATAATCCGTGAGGGTGAGCAAGAGAAAAGCCGTATTATTGCTGAAGCAAACAGCGCAGCTGAAAAGATTGTTGCCCAGGCGGCTTTGTCCGCAGAGCAGGAAACTGTTAAAGCCCGCAACGAACTGCGCGCGGAGGCAGCCAGACTTGCTGTGGAAATTGCTACCGGCAAACTTACAGGTGCTATTCAGAAAAGTGACCACGACCGATTTGTCGGCGAATATCTTGACAAGGTGGTACAGATCCAGTGATCAATAACTCGCTTGCAAAACGATACGCCAAGGCGCTTGTCCAGCTTGGTTCTGAAAGCGGTCTGATTGACAGCTTCCGCAACGAACTTTCTGCAATAGGTGCGGTATTTAATGCAAACGCAGACCTGCGCGCTGCATTTGCTGACCCTGCTCTGACGCTTGAGCAGAAAAAGTCGATCATGAAAGAGTTGATCGCTAAAACCGCTTGCTCCGAGTTGGTTGGCAACTTTTTAATGCTGTTGGTAGATAAGAATCGTGTTGCGTTTTTGGGGCAGATTGTACAGACCTATGAAACGCTTGCAGATGAATTTTCCGGTGTTATTCGTCCGGTAATTACTACTGCCTTTGCGCTGGATAGCAGTCAGGTGACTTCTATTCAGAGTGCACTTGAGACGAAGACCGGCAAAAAAGTTATACCTCAGATGGTTGTAGATTCCACTCTACTTGGTGGTGTTGTGACTCAGATTGGCGACATTGCTTACGATAACAGTGTTAAAACACAGCTTAAACGGATTAAAGATATATTACAGAAGGGGTAGGAGCATCCATGGAAATCAGAGCCGAAGAGATCAGCGAGATTATTAAAAAACAGATCAAAGAGTATGGCAAAGAAGTTGAAGTGTCGGAGACCGGCACTATCATCTCTATCGGTGACGGTATTGCCCGTATTCATGGCCTGGCTGGCGCCATGGCTGGTGAGCTGCTGGAGTTTCCAGGCGGCGTCACCGGTATGGTTCTCAACCTTGAAGAAGATAACGTTGGAGCCGCTATTCTTGGTGAGTTTTCCGAGATCAAAGAGGGCGACACAGTTAAGCGTACGGGGCGCATCACTGAGGTACCTGTCGGCGATGCCCTTATTGGTCGTGTTGTTAACGCGATTGGTCAGCCTATCGATGGCAAGGGTGCCATTAATACCAGCAACTTCAGCAAGGTCGAAATCAAGGCCCCTGGTATTGTTGCCCGTAAGTCGGTTCACCAGCCAATGGCAACCGGCCTTAAAGCGATTGACTCAATGGTTCCAATCGGTCGCGGCCAGCGCGAACTTATCATTGGAGACCGTCAGACCGGTAAAACTGCTGTTGCTATCGATACGATCATAAACCAGAAGGGTGGCGATGTTGTTTGTATTTACGTTGCTATCGGTCAGAAGCGTTCAACAGTTGCACAGGTTGTTTCTAAACTTTCTGAGCACGGTGCGATGGATTATACCATTGTCGTTGCTGCGACAGCTTCTGAATCTGCGCCTCTGCAGTTTATAGCTCCTTATACAGGTGTTACCATGGGCGAGTTTTTCCGTGATAACGGCAAACACGCATTAATTATTTATGATGACCTTTCAAAACAGGCTGTCGCATATCGACAGCTGTCTCTGTTGCTCCGTCGTCCTCCAGGCCGTGAAGCATATCCCGGTGACGTTTTCTATCTGCACAGCCGTCTACTTGAGCGTGCCTGCAAGCTTTCTGATGCATGCGGTGCCGGTTCACTGACCGCACTGCCGATCATTGAAACTCAGGCAGGTGACGTTTCCGCATACATTCCAACCAACGTTATTTCAATTACCGACGGTCAGATTTATCTGGAATCAGATCTGTTCTTCTCTGGGGTACGTCCCGCAATTAACGTTGGGCTTTCAGTTTCCCGCGTTGGTGGTTCAGCACAGACAAAGTCAATGAAGCAGGTTGCCGGTACATTGCGGCTTGATCTGGCTCAGTATCGTGAAATGGCAGCATTCGCCCAGTTCGGTTCCGATCTGGATAAAGCAACCCAGATGCAGCTTGAGCGTGGTGTCCGTCTTGTTGAAATTCTCAAGCAGCCGCAATATCGCCCGATTCCAAACGAAAAGCAGGTACTCGTAATTTTTGCTGCCAACAACGGTTTCCTTGACGAATACCCTGTTTCTGCTCTCAGAAAATACGAGACAGAACTTTATGCATTCTTTGATAACCGTCAGGCTGAACTGCTTGCAGAACTTCGTGACAAAAAAGCCATAGATGATGATATGAAGGGCAGAATTATTGCGGCTCTTGGTCAGCTTAAGAAAGAATTTACCGCGTAACAAGGACGGTTTGAGATATGGCAAGCCTTAAAAGCATAAAAAAACGGATTGTATCTGTAAAAAATACTCGCCAAATCACCAAAGCCATGAAAATGGTTTCGGCTGCAAAGCTGCGCCGTGCTCAGGAAAATGTCGTAGCCGCACGACCTTATGCAAAAAAACTCGGCGAAGTATTGCAGTCGCTCTCTGCTAACCTTGAAGGCGATCTTCATCCGCTGTTGGAAAAACGTGAAGCAAAAAAACTGCTTCTTATAGTTCTTACATCTGATAGAGGTTTGTGCGGCGGCTTTAATACCAACCTGTGCAAGGCTGCTGATCGTTACATCAGGGAGAAATCAGACTCATTCGAGCAGATCAGCGTACTGACAGTAGGGCGTAAAGGTTACGAGTTCCTCAAGAGTCGTTATACCGTTTATAAGAATTTTGCCAATGTGCTCGCAAAACCGAACTACCAGACTGCAGTTATGATTGCTCAGGAGGTTATTGATGGTTTTGTGGCTGAAGAGTATGATCAGGTTGAACTTCTCTTTAACTCATTCAGAACGGTTATGACTCAGGATATTACGTTCCAGCAGCTTCTCCCTGTTGAACCTGAGAGCAAGGGTGAAACTGAAGAAACTCCTGTTGAGTACATCTACGAGCCATCGGTCAGTGATCTGTTAGCGGAAATTCTGCCTAAAAATATTGAAGTACAGATCTTTAAAGCAATGTTGGAAACTGTAGCCGGAGAGCATGGTGCTCGTATGACGGCTATGGACAGTGCATCAAAGAACGCAAACGAAATGATCGGCAAACTGACACTGCAGTACAACAGAGCCCGTCAGGCTGCTATTACCACGGAGTTGATGGAAATCATCTCCGGATCCGAATCAATCAAAGGTTAACACTTTATACGTATCACTATATGAGGCCTACGGCCGCAGGAGGACACAGTTCCATGAGTCAGAATACTGGTAAAATTTCGCAGGTCATCGGCGCCGTTATCGACGTTGAATTTGAGCCCGGCAAGCTGCCGGAGATCTACCACGCATTACGCGTGACAAATCCGGCCATTGATGACCGTGAAAACAATCTTGTACTGGAAGTTGCCCAGCATCTTGGTGAAAACTCCGTACGTACTATTGCTATGGACTCTACCGACGGTCTCAAGCGTGGTCAGGTTGTCATTGACACTGGCAAGCAAATCTGCGCTCCGGTTGGTGCAAAAACTCTTGGACGTATCATGAACGTTATCGGCGAGCCGGTTGATGAAATGGGTCCGATCGGCAATGAGAAAGAGTATGCAATCCACCGTGAGGCTCCTTCTTTTGAAAATCAGTCTACCAAAGTTGAAGCATTCACAACCGGTATCAAAGTTGTTGACCTTCTTGCACCATATGCTCGAGGCGGTAAAATTGGCCTCTTCGGCGGCGCCGGCGTTGGCAAGACGGTTCTTATTATGGAACTGATCAACAACATTGCAAAGCAGCACGGTGGTTACTCCGTATTCGCCGGTGTTGGAGAACGTACACGTGAAGGGAACGACCTCTGGATGGAAATGAAAGAGTCAGGCGTTCTCGACAAAGCAGCTCTTGTGTATGGACAGATGAATGAGCCTCCAGGCGCTCGTGCACGTGTTGCTCTCACAGCCCTCTCCGTAGCAGAGTATTTCCGTGATGAAGAAGGTCAGGACGTTCTGCTCTTTATCGATAATATTTTCCGTTTTACCCAGGCTGGTTCTGAGGTTTCTGCTCTGCTTGGCCGTATTCCTTCAGCTGTTGGTTATCAACCAACACTTGCAACTGAAATGGGCGAGCTTCAGGAACGTATTACCTCAACCAAAAAGGGATCAATCACATCGGTTCAGGCTATTTACGTACCTGCCGATGACTTGACTGACCCGGCTCCTGCTACAGCATTTGCCCACTTGGATGCGACCACCGTTCTTTCTCGTCAGATTGCCGAGCTTGGTATCTACCCTGCAGTTGACCCGCTTGACTCAACATCACGTATTCTTGACCCGCAGGTCATTGGCGATGAACATTATGCAGTAGCCCGCTCTGTTCAGTACGTTCTGCAGAAGTATAAAGATCTTCAGGACATCATCGCTATTCTCGGTATGGATGAACTTTCAGAAGAGGATAAGCTTGTAGTTGCTCGTGCCCGTAAGATCCAACGCTTCCTGTCACAGCCTTTCCATGTTGCTGAAGCATTCACCGGTTCACCAGGTAAATATGTTGAGCTCAAAGACACCATAAAAGGCTTCCAGGAGATCGTTGCCGGTAAGCACGACAGCATGCCTGAGCAGGCATTCTACATGGTTGGCTCGATCGAAGAGGCTATTGAAAAAGCGGCTAAACTTGCTGCAGTTTAATTAACCTTACGGGAGTATTTCCCTTTCAAGGAATGATATATGGCTGAAAAGATGAAGCTCGAAATAGTTACTCCGTACTGCAAAGTTCTCGATATGGAAGTTGATGAGGTTACTGCGACCGGAAAGCTCGGTGAGTTCGGCGTGCTTCCAGGTCATGCTCCGTTCCTGACATCGTTGAAAATCGGCGAGCTTGCCTATAAAAACAACAACGTTTCAGAACATATGTCGCTCAATTGGGGCTATTTTGAGGTCTGCGAAGACAAAATCATTGTTTTGGTAGAAACTGCTGAATTAGCTTCTGAAATTGATGTTGAGAGAGCTAAAGCAGCGCAGGATCGCGCCGAAGAGGCTCTTAAAAAACTTACTTCTGAAGATAAGCAGTTTAAGGTCTACGAAGCCGCACTGCAAAGGGCAATCATCCGTATGCAGGTAGCCGGCAAAGGCGCACGGAAATAAGATTGCTGTTTTGTGATACTTATGAGAGGGCGACAGCAATGTCGCCCTTTTTTTATTTGTTTTCAACATAAAAACTATGCACAATCATGGAACTTGAAATAAGGGAGGAAATATGAATGTAACCGAATGGAATATTCCAGCGTTACTCCAATTATCTGGCGGGTATTGGGCTGCCTGTGCACTTCATACCGGGGTAAAGTTGAATTTATTCAATATTCTTCAAGACAACGCTAAGACAGCTGAAGAAATTTCTGCGAAAGCATGCACTAATGCGCGTGCGACCGGAATGCTGCTTGATGCACTTACCTCTCTAAACCTATTGGTAAAGAGAGGTAATACTTATGAGAACACTACATTTTCAGCAAAAGTTTTAGATAAGAATTCAGCAGATTATGCTGGACACATTATCATGCATCATCACCATTTGATGGAGGGGTGGTCAAAGCTTTCAGAAGCAGTAACCATCGGTGGGCCAGTAAGAGGGAGTTCATCGCATGCCGATGATGATATGCAACGAGAGAGCTTTCTGATGGGGATGTTTAACCTTGCCAGTCTTATTGCACCTCTGCGCGCAGCGACGATTGACCTTTCATCCTGCCGCTCATTGCTTGATCTTGGCGGAGGCCCCGGAACCTACGCAATCCACTTCTGCAAAGCTAATCCTCAGCTGACGGCCACAATCTTCGACTTATCTACTACCCGTAAATTTGCTGAGGATACGGTCCAGCGTTTTAATCTGGTAGAGCGGATCAACTTTATATCAGGCGACTATCATGTCAATCAGGTGCCGTCCGGCTTTGATGCCGCCTGGTTGTCCCATGTTATCCATTCAGAAGATGCTCAGGGGAGTCTAGACCTTCTTCGCAAAGGAGTAGATGCACTTGATCCTGGTGGAATCCTAATGGTGCAGGAATTTATCATGAACAACACAAAGAGCGGACGGCCTTTTCCAGCACTCTTTTCTTTAAATATGCTGTTGGGGACTAAAAACGGGCAGGCGTATTCGGAAGCTGAGTTAAAAGAAATGATGGAAGCAGCCGGCCTCTCTGAGGTTGTAAGATTAAATCTTGATCTTCCGAACGGAGCAGGTGTTATGCTGGGGCGTAAACTATAATTATGACTAAGCGCTATAATGCCTTTTCAGATGAGTTGAAGCGTGTATTTAATTGCAAAGTTCAACGAATATCATTAGACGGAGGATTCACTTGTCCCAACAGGGATGGTTCTCTTGATAGCAAAGGTTGCATATTCTGCGGTGGTCACGGTTCAGGATCTCATGGGATTATGCGAGGACTTTCAATAGCCGCTCAGATCGAAGACGGCAAAGAAGTAATGCGCCGAAAATACAAAGCGGAAAAGTTCATCGCCTACTTCCAGGCATATTCCAATACCTACGCTGCAGTAGAACATCTAAGTGAAATTTTTCACCAGGCGCTTACCGTACCCGATGTTGTCGGGCTTATTATAGCCACCCGCCCTGATTGTCTGCCTGAGGATGTCCTTGAACTGCTGCGTGACATAAACAAAAAACCCTACTTGTGGCTAGAGTTGGGTGTTCAGTCAATATATGACAGGAGTCTGAAAATAATAAACAGACACCACGATCATTCATGTTCCTTGAACGCAATTAAGAGAGCTAAGGCCAGGGGTCTGCGTGTCTGTAGTCACCTAATTCTGGGACTTCCCGGCGAATCAAGAGATGAAATGTTGGCGATGGCTGGCGAAATGAATCGATTAGGGGTGGATGGTGTAAAACTGCATCTCCTTCATGTGATGAAAAAAACGATTCTAGCAGATATGTACGGCCGTGGAGAAGTATCCGTAATGGGCAGGGACGAGTACGCCGGTCTGGTCTGTGACTTTCTTGAACTGCTTGATCCGCGGATTCTGATTCACCGACTCACCGGTGATGGTGGGCATGACAATCTGATTGCGCCATTATGGTCGTTAAAGAAATTCGAAATACTGAATCTGATTGACGCTGAGATGGAGCGACGCGGCACATCTCAGGGGAGCCGGTTTGTTACATCTCAACTCTTGTAACAACACCCTGCAGCTTGGCGGCCGGGAGCTTGTTAAACTGTACGAAGTTGGGAGTAAGTTTTTTAATCAATGCGAATACTTTCCAGATTGGATTTCTGGTTTCTATATCCTCTATACCGTAGAAAATGACTTTCTCCTTAATGCCATTTGTAGCAAGCAGTTTCTCTATATCTAATACTTCCATATAACCCGCATTTATTTCGAAAAACTCCAATCCAGTGCCGACATCCTTCTTGTGATGGCAGTTGACATCAAATGGTTCATCAGTTCTAACGATAGAAATAAAAATGTTACGTTCGTATATTATGTTAGAGCGGATCACACAATGAACGATATACGGCGGAATTACCTCCAGCCCTTTAAGGAAGAAAAGAGCTGTTCCGGAAATACATCCTTTCATATAAATCTGTTCATAAGAGAGCAGGAAAATATCAAGTTCCAGCGGGCGCAAAGCCTTATAAAGAAATCTCTGTCCATTAGTCCAGATCAGAATGGTAGCAAATGGGATCGAGGCGAGAATAAGTGACCAATAAGCGCCATGCGGAAATTTGGAGAAAGTCGAAGTAAAATAAACGATATCGATCATGGCAATGATGGCGACGATAGGTACCTTCCATTTTTTTGTCGTTTTAGAAAAGACCATAATCATCATCAGTGCTGTTATTGTCATGGATCCGGTTACCGCCATTCCATATGCCGCAGCCAGATTACCGGACTTTTGGAAGAAGAACATTACAAAAATAACCGCCACCATCAATGTCCAGTTAACGGCTCCAATATAGATCTGGGACTGAATATGGCTTGATGTGTAATCCACCTTGAAAAGGGGCATAAGGCGCGTGGTAATGCCTTGATATACAATTGAAAAAACGCCACTAATGATCGACTGAGAGGCGATTATTGTTGCCATAATTGTCAGCAAGAGAAATGGGATGTATAGGAGGGCTGATTCGCTCTGTATCATGGCAAAGAGGATGTTTTTTGCATCAGGATTGCGCAGGATGAATGCGCCTTGACCGAGATAGTTCAGATATAGTGCAGCAAAAACAAAATACCATGCGCGGATTATCGGTTTCTTTCCCAAGTGCCCCATATCTGCATAGAGCGCCTCTCCACCTGTTGAGCAAAGTATGACCTCTGAAAGAACAATATAACCGGCAAAACCGTTCTGGCGAAAAAACTCTACAGCATGCCACGGGTTAATAGCCGAAATTATGGCAGGGGTGCCGGCTATAGATACTACTCCGGATATCAGCAGTGAGCCGAAATATACGATCATAATAGGACCAAAAATCTTTGCCACCTTATCGGTGCCGCGTGACTGGAAAAAGAAGAGGGTAAAAGCAATCATAGCTGCAATGAAGACAAGTACTGACTGCTTTGTAGCGGCGAGAGAGGGAATGAGCAACAAGCCCTCAACTGCCGAGAGAATAGAAATAGCTGGAGTAATAACACCGTCACCTAATAGCAGTGATACTCCCAGGAAAGAGAGAAAGCCGGCAAATGCCAGAATTCGACCCTTTTTGAAGAGTTTTATTATTATCTCTCGCAGGACAATCTCACCACCCTGCCCCTTTTTACCCAGGCTCATAGCCAGCCATGCATATTCGGCCGTAACCAGAATTGTCATCGTCCAGAAGATCAGTGACAAAATTCCATAAACATTGCTAACTGTCGGCTTCGTCATCGCAAAAACTACAGTAAGTGTATAGATAGGGCTGGTACCGATATCACCAAATACCAGACCAAGTGCCTTAACTATTCCACCCCAGAAGGAGTCTTCATGTTTCTGGCTCATCACCGCACCTTTTATAAAAAAGTAAAGGCGACATTGCTGTCGCCCTCGCTTTATACATCACTTCCACCGCTAATGTCACCACAAGAAGTATTACATCTCTACCCTGGTCACAACACCCTGCAGTTTTGCCGCGGGTAACTTGTTGAACTGTACGAAGTTCGGAGTCTGGCGTTTAATTGTTGAGAATAGCTTCCAGAAAATATTTCCTGTTTCAATATCCTCGATGCCATAAAAAATGACTTTTTCCGATACGCCATTTGTCTTGAGAACTTCTTCTATATCGAGAATCTCCATGTAGCCAACCTTTATTTCAATAGCATCAAGTCCGGTGGCTAATCCGGTTTTCATAGCAGTTTCCAGGCCGTAAGGTTCGTCAGTACGGACAATTGATATGAGTACGTTTCTCTCGTAAATAATGTTGCTACGGATGATACAGTGCACCATATATGGCGGAATTACGCTCCACTCCTTGACGAAGAAGAGTCCTGTGCCGGGAATGTTCTTATCTTTTGCATAGATCTGGTTATAGGCCAGTTCAAAGGTGTCAAAATCTAGTGGTTTAAGGGCCCGGTACAGGGCCCGCTGCCCCTTGGTCCAGACGATGATGGTGATGAATGGTACTGCCGCCAGGATAATCGACCAGTAGCCGCCGTGAGGAAACTTGTTAAGATTGGCAATAAGAAACACCAGATCAGCAAACGTCACCAGCAGGGCAATCGGCACTTTCCATTTTTTGGTTGTGCGCGCATAGATCATGGTCATCATGACCCCGGTGATAGTCATGGTGCCGGTAACCGCCAGACCGTAGGCCGCCGCCAGATTTTCCGATTTGCGGAATACCAGCATGATCACAATTACCGCCGCAAGCAGGGCCCAGTTAATGGAGCCGATATATATCTGTGACTTGAGGTGGGTGGAGGTGTAGTCGACCCTCAGCAGTGGCAGGATGCGGGTGGTTATGCCCTGGTAGACGATGGAAAAAACCCCGCTGATCAGCGCTTGTGAAGCGATAACCGTGGCAATGATGGTCAGAAGCAGAAAGGGAATATAGAGCAGGGTTGCTTCATGGCGGACCATGCCGAACAGGATATTCTTGGCGTCCGGGTGGGTGATGATGTAGGCACCCTGCCCCAGATAGTTGGTGACCAGTGCGGCAAATACAAAGTACCACGCCCGCACGATCGGTTTGCGCCCCAGGTGTCCCATGTCGGCATACAATGCTTCACCGCCGGTGGCGCAGAGGATAACCTCGGAGAGGACGAAGAACCCGGGCAGGCCGTTGTCGTAGAGAAAACGGGCGGCATACCAGGGTGAAAGTGCTTTGAGTACGGCGGGATGGTCGACAATCGAAATTGCACCGGACAGAGAGAGCGCAGCAAACCAGAGCACCATTAAAGGGCCGAAGGCACGGGCAACCTTATCAGTGCCCTTGCTTTGAAAGATGAACAGTCCTATGGCAATGATGGCAGCGATCAGGATCAGGATATTTTGTGAGGTATGTTCCAGTCCCGGGATCAGTTCGATGCCTTCTACTGCGGAGAGGATAGAGATGGCAGGAGTAATGACGCCGTCGCCGATGAGCAGGCAGATTCCCACGTATGACAGGAAGGTGACAAAGGCTAGCGTCCTGCCCGGTTTGATCATGCGCACCAGTATTTCCCGGAGGACAATGGTCCCCCCCTCACCTTTGCGTCCAAGGCTCATGGCCAGCCAGGCGTATTCAACCATGACCAGAATGATCAGGGTCCAGACAATCAGAGAGATGATGCCGTAAATATTGTCCTGAGACGGTTTGGTGAGGGTAACAATGACTGTAAGGGTGTAGATCGGGCTGGTCCCGATGTCGCCAAAAACCAGACCGAGCGCCTTGACGATGCCGCCCCAATAGGATTCTGCTTCATGTTTCACGCTGTTCCTCCGGCCGGATGACTCATCCGGCGGTTTTAAACCGGTAGCCGACTCCCGGTTCTGTGGTTATGTACTTCGGGCGTGCCGGATCCCGTTCTATCTTTTTACGCACATTGCTGATGGTAACGCGGAGTATCTGGGGCTGATCCTGATAGGCAATCCCCCAGATCTGCTTCAGGATGAACGAGTGGGTCAGCACCTTACCGGCATGTGCGGTGAGAAGTTTCAGCAGGTCATACTCCGTGGGGGTTAGCTGTACATCAGTCTCTGCGACCGTTACCCGGCGCAGGGAAAAGTCGACCACCAATTCTCCGCAAAGGAAAACCGGTTCGGGGGTAGTGGTCTGACTCCGTCTCAAAGATGCTCTCATTCGTGCCAGCAGCTCTCCTACACCGAAGGGTTTGGTAAGATAGTCATCGGCACCGGCATCAAGAGCGGCAACCTTATCATCCTCCTGGTCACGAACGGAGAGCACTATAATCGGAACCTGCGACCATTCGCGGATGCGCCTGATGACTTCAATGCCGTCAATATCAGGCAGGCCGAGATCAAGCAGGACAACCTCCGGCCTGAATCCTGCGACTGCGGAAAGGCCGCTATGGCCGGATTCCGCCTCATGAAGGAGAAATTCGTCTGATGACAGTGCCGAGTGCAGGAAACGACGAATCGCGGCCTCATCATCAATGACAAGAACACGGTGCTGGCAGCTGGGGGAAGGTATAAGTGTCATAGTGCCTCGCAACAATCAGGTAGCGGCAGCTGAATTCTGATTATCAGACCGCCGCTGGCGCGATTTTCGGCAGAGATACAGCCACCGTGGGCCTCAACAATACCCTTGCAGATGGAAAGTCCCAGGCCGGTTCCACCAATTCTCTCCGGCACGGCAATCCGGTAAAATTTGTCGAATAATTTCGACAGTTCTGAAGGGGGCACTCCAGGGCCGGAATCTGACACAGTAAGGTCAAGGCAGTTGCCGGCAGTGGTGGCATGAACCGTGATTACGCTGCCGGATGGTGAATATTTGTTGGCATTGTCCAGCAGGTTCATCAGCACCTGCGTCATAAGAACCATATCAAGTGATATCAGGCTCAGACCGGGGGCAAGCGCTACAGAAACCTCCCGTTCACCCAGGCGCTTTTCCATTGCAGCAAGGGCACACCCCACCAGCTCCTGAATGTCGCACGGTTCCTTCCTCAACCGGATAACCCCCGCCTCAATTCTGGTCATATCAAGCAGGTTGCCGACAAAACGGTTGAGACGTTCTGCTTCATCGCCGGCGGTTTCAAGCAGCTCACGCCGGGCATGGCTGCTCAAATGTTCGCCATTATCCTTAAGTGCCGAGAGTGCACCTGTTATGGAAACCAGAGGAGTGCGCAGGTCATGAGAAATTGAATTCAGCAGCGCCCGCTCCAGATTCTCCTGTGCCTGAAGAATCCGCGCCTGTTCTGCCTGCCGTGAAAGCCTCGCCTGCTCAACTGATTGCTCGCGAACTTTGGCAACAAGCGAGCTGATAATTATTCCGACAATGAAGAAGCCGAGAAATGTGACCAGGTATTCTTTGTCAGCCACGCTGAAGGTAAGCCGGGGGGGAACAAAGAAAAAATCAAAAGCCAGTACTCCGAGAAACGCTGTGGCAATTGCAGGACGCCGCCCGAGCTTTACGGCAGCCACAACGACCGCCAGCTGGTAGACCATGATCATGTTGGTGGGAACCAGGTAAGGGCGGACAAATTCGCAGATAACGGTCGCCGCAGTAACCAGGACAAGACTGAACATATACCCGGAGAGTGGTCTTAAAATGGTCATTGGCGGTTGTCGGGCCTGCCGACCCAGTCAGCTACGGATTGTATGGTCCAGCACTGCCGGACGTGGTCAAAAACCGGCACTTCGCCCTTCTGGTACTGCGGCGGGGCGGTTGTCGTAACACCTTTATGGGAATCAGGTCGGAATGCCTCCATAAAACCTTCTCCCTGATAAAGTCCATTTTCAGGATCGAAATAAAAGATGCGCACACCCTGTCTCCTGTGGCGATGCCGGAGAACAATTTTTGGATACCTGCCGGCAACGGCTATGGATGCTATAGGGCTTTGCGTAAATTTGGCGTTAAGATTCATCATTCCGTATAAAGATTTCATAAAAATTATCCAGTCGTAAACTGCAGTACTTTATTATAAGGTAGAAAATAGAAATGCCGCCGGCATGAACCGGCGGCATAAATATCCGCTGTCGCGCCCTTCCAAATGCCTACGAGGTTAGCTGACGGGCTCGGGATTGAAAGTTCCCTATCCGGCATCAGTGCCGGAATACGCCCCTGTTTACTGGGTCCCCCGCATCCGTTCTGCTGAACGGATCTCGGCTGCATTTCGTGCCGTTATACTCCTTTCGGTTGGCATGTCAAGAGAATGAACGTGATTTGATGTTTACACTATCGACAAAACTGGTAAACTCCGCCTGCATTGCATTCTGACTGGAATTAAGGCTCATGACAGAAAAAATTTTGGCATTGAAGATTAGTGTGAACAGCTATGCCGGAACCAGGAACGGAGTGCCGCGTCTGCTGGACCTGCTCGCATGTTCTGACGCGCATGGGACCTTCTATTTTTCGATGGGCCCTGATAACAGCGGAAAAACCTTGAAGCGCATTTTTACTCAAAAGGGTTATCTGAATAATCTTCTAAGATCTGGAGCCACTTCAGGAAATAATTTGATAGCTCTGCTTTACGGTACGCTCCTTCCCGCGCCGATGATTGCGGAATCGTTTCCTGATATTTTGAAGTCGGTTGAATCGGCCGGTCATCAGGTCGGAATTCATAGTTGGGATCATGTCAAATGGGAAGACTATCTCCCATGGTTTCCCAAGCATTTGACGGCCATGGAACTGGGAAGGGCGGCAGCCCGCTTTGAAGATATTTTCGGTTATCGAGCCGTCACAACTGCAGCACCTGGAGGGGTAATCTCATTGGATTCACTTGAGGTGCAGGATGCTATGGGGCTGGATTTCTGCTGTGACAGCAGCGGGACTGAACCGTTCTATCCCGTTATGAGTGGAAGGCGCTTCCGCACTCTACAGATACCAACCACATTGCCGACCGCTCTTGAAATTATCCGGACGGGTAGTGTAATGGCGAATAATCTTCACGAGTTTTACTGGAATAATATGAAAGAAGGCTTAAATGTACTGTCTATAAGCCCCGAACAGGAGGGAAATCCTTTGCTCGACTCTTTTGCCAGACTGATGAATAAATTAAGAGGTGAAGGTATAAGAGTTATCTCTATGGCGGAGGCCGCAGCCGGAATTATATCCGCTCCCGCATCTGAACTGTTTATGGGTGAGATTCCTGGCCGAACAGGCAAAGTCGCTATTCAAGGGAGTAGGGTGCCATGATCTGCCGCTATTTTAAAGTTGCTCACAGGGATATGGTATTTTTGAAATTTATCCTTGAAGCATACGAGGGGATGAATGTCATGAGCACAGTTGATAATAAGGCCGGTATTATTCGGATTGCGATAATGCCCGGATTTCTTGAAGACATGGAAGCGCTGCTAACAGAGCTTGGTAAGCAGGTCAAGCTTGAGCCTGTAGAGTGGAACAATGAACCCTGCTCATTCTGAATCGTCTACTTCTGGCGCTCGCTATGCTCTGGCGCTGTTGCTGGCGGTCAATCTGCTCAACTATATTGACCGCCAGGTGCTTTATGCCGTTTTCCCATTGATAAAAGCCGATTTAAAGCTGTCCGACACCGGCCTCGGATTTTTGGGCAGTGCCTTTATGCTCTGTTATATGCTTGCTGCCCCGATATTCGGACGCTTGGGGGACAAAGGCAATCGTGCTCGTATTGCAGCGGGGGGCTTGGCGTTATGGAGTATCGCCACCATGTTCTCAGGTCTTGCATCATCATATCGAATGTTGCTTTCGGCACGCACTCTGGTGGGCGTCGGGGAAGCAAGCTTTGGAACGGTATCGCCGGTCCTTCTTGCAGATTATTTTCCACGGGAACGCCGTGGGCGCATGTTGTCACTGTTTTTTCTGGCAATTCCTGTTGGAAGTGCCCTTGGATATATTCTGGGGGGGCAGCTTGGTCAGGCGTTCGGCTGGCAGCGGGCATTTTTACTGGTAGGTTTACCAGGGCTTTTTCTGGCCCTGCCGCTTTATCTCCTCAAAGACCCGCGTCAGAGAGTTACTGTTACTACATCTGCTCCTGCTGAAGCTATACTGCCGGAGTTGCAACGTTTCTGGAAAAACCGCACTTACGTTCACGCCACTCTTTCCATGGCGGCAATGACCTTTGCCCTTGGAGGTCTGGCGCAGTGGGCACCATCATTTCTGCAACGTTCTTTCGGCCTTGAAGTGGCCCGTGGCAATACACTTTTCGGCATGATCACTGTTGTTGCTGGAATTTTCGGCACATTGGCGGGGGGGTGGCTAGGAGATCGTTTTCAGAAACGTAATCCAACAGGATATCTGTCTGTTTCAGCAGTCGGTTTTTTTCTGGGAGCTCCGATGATGGTGCTGGCTCTTTTTACTTCAAGCCTGACTATCTGCCTGAGCGCCATATTTGCTGCAGAATTGTTTCTGTTCCTGAATACCGGCCCGCTCAATACGGTTTTGGTTAATGTTGTTGCGCCAGGGCGCAGGGCAATGGGGTTTGCTATAAACATATTTATCATTCATGCACTTGGAGATGCCATTTCACCGGCAATCATAGGCTTTATGTCAGATCAGTGGGGCCTGTCGCGGGCGTTACTGATTACGCCTGTGGCAGTACTTGTTGCTGCTGGTTTTGCAGCTTATGGCGGGCGGTTCATGGAGTGTGATCAGCGTAATGCAGAAGAGAACTAATTGTTTAGTTCTGTTTTAGGTTTTATTGGCATGCCTGTCTTAGGGTCTCTGTCAGCCATTCCTACCGCAATAGTGAAGATTAGTGATCTGCCGGGTTCGAGTGTTGTAGGTCCCCACTGCAATCCGATGAAACGGTTGGTTGCGCTTGTAAGCGGGATAGGGTTGAGTCCGAGCATAGTTCCTCCGCTGAAATTTGAAACGTATGCTTTGTTAGGAGGATCATTCTTGTCCCACTCTAAGAAGTTTGCAATTCCTGTAAATGAGTTTGTTTCGCCTGCAAGTGGATTGCCATAATCAAACATGCCTATGAAGGTCTTGCGCTTTACGTCCACATCATGCTCCGTAAAAATCAACCCTTTTTCAGACCACCCTACATCGCCTGCCGAAGAGCCAAAATTGCCAATCCAGGGTTCATCGCCGTACATATACTGTATAGAAGAAGGTATGTTCCCCTTATTTGTTATCTCTGTTGTAAGAATAACGTACTTATTTCCGTGAGTATAGAAAAGTTGCCGGTTAAAATCCAGTGGAACACCAGCTAAAATCAAGCTGTGCTTGCTTTCGATGGTCAGGTTATTACCATCATTTTCGCGAATCCAGCTCCCCTTGAATTGCCAGTTTGAGGGGTAGGTAGGCATAAAGGGTTGGGTCATGGAGTGGAGCCCTTCATTTACGTTGCACCAAACGTGAAACCAGCGTTTCCCGTCGAAATATGTCATGCCGGTCGCTTCGTTGTTCAAATACTGATAGTCGGGATCAGATGCAGGGAGACTGCCCCCAATGAAGATTCCTGAGGAATATTTGCCGTTACTCTCTCTGAAGCGTCCGAGATTTATTACCAGCTTACTGCCATCTTTCCATCGGTTTCTTATAAATCCACGCCCATCCTTCTTGTTCCAGTGAAAATCAAGTTTATCTTCCGGAGTTGGATCATTGGCATTGCCGGCGACAGATCCCTGTCCTCCATCCGACGGGAGTGATTCTATTTCGTATTTGAATGGATACAATGGCTTTGCCCATATAAGACGGGATGCATCTTCCGGAGTCAGATCATCGGTCAGTTCCAGCCATTTTCCATTTTCCCCATGGAGTATAAACAGTCCATCCCTCTCGCTATTAATGCGAAAAGCTACCTTTGAAAACAATAATGCAAAACAGACAATTATTGCTATTGCTAAGATTCTGAGTATTCGGGATCTTTTGACCATTAAGAAAGGACCTCTATATGAAGTCCATTTCCAGGTCCGGAGATGTAGACAAATATCAGGGGAGTCTGCTCTGAATTCCACACTTTGTTAAGATAGTTCTGTTCAAAAACAAAGCGAAACGCCTTAACCCTGCTATTAGCCGGCATGCTAAGTTCTACAGGAAAATCTTTACGTCCAGGCCAAGAACACCTGTTTTGATGTTCCGAAATAAACGAAGGAAGTTTACCCATAAGCGGCATCTCACATTTACAATAATCAAAGAACAGGGCGTCATTGAATTGTTTTTTTGTCTCATTTCCGATAAACGGTTCCGCCAGTCGGGCAAAGAGCTCGAAAACTCCCCGGATTGAAAAACTGGAGAGGTTTTCATCCCCGGCCTCAATTGCCATACGATCAATAATTTCCGAGAATTTCATATTACGCTGCAACACCGTAAAAGCAGTGTTAAATCCGCCATGCTTGTTAAAGAGATCAAGCAGCCGTCCAATGGTCACTACACGGCAGATTTCCTGATATGACAACCATGGATTTTTCAGGATAGTGTACGGGGGAAATTCGGAAAACTCGTATCCTTCGCGGCGACCGATTTCTCTCATCGGTGATCCCTTCAACAGTTTCAGCGGTTCAATCTGTATGTCATCCGGTTGCAGATCGGCAACTGTCTGCAGCGACGAGAGAAAACCGCAATATGTTTCGCCCGGCAGGCCTGCAACGAGATCGAGATGCAGCTCGATTTTTGTATCCGCAGCAAGTTGCCTGATATTGGTGAAAATGCGCTGTAGATCTGCGGAACGCTGAACCTGTTCCAATGTAGATTCCGAAGTTGACTGGATACCGATTTCAAAACGGAAGGTTTTCTCGGGAACCCGCGACAGAATATCAAGGTTTTGAGTTGTAAGGAGGTCAGCGGCAATTTCAAAGTGAAAATGACTGCTGCGGTTATGCTCCAGGATAAATTCCCAGATTATGCCGGCTCTCACTGAATCATAGTTAAAGGTTCGGTCTACCAGTTTTATATTGGCGACCTCTTTATTCATCAGAAAGAGGAGATCTTTTTTTATCCGGTCCA
>CAJBRY010000097.1 GCA_903958085.1 uncultured Geobacteraceae bacterium | reverse complement strand
TGTAAGAGCTGTTTCTTTTTCTTCAGGTGGTGAATATGCCTTATCTGCTGGGGGAGATAATAGCGTTATATTATGGAATTCAAAAAATTTAACTCAGAAAAAGAAATTTATCGGTCATAAAAACATTTGGTCCGTAGCGTTTTCGCCTGACGGCAAATATGCCTTGTCTGCAGGCACTGATGGCAGGATAAAAATATGGGATTTAGCATCAGGATCCGAATGGAGGGTTCTTACAGGACATGCCGGTGTGTCAAGCATGGAGATAGGTATATCAGCTAAATTTTCCCCCAATGGCAAGCAGGTAATATCCGCAGGAGACGCCTCTACGAGAATTTGGGATGTTGCCACCGGCGAAGAAGTTGCTTCCATGATTGCTTTTGAAGATGGAGAATGGATTATTACAACATCAAATGGTTATTACAACTCCTCTCCTAAAGGCGACCAGTATCTCAGTGTTCAAGTCAAAGGTAAAGATTACACTATCGAGCAATTGCGGGAAAGTTTCTACCGCCCCGACCTTGTTAATCTAGCTCTTTCCGGTGGGTCTTTGAAGGAACTCAAAAAAGTGGCGGATGTAAAACCGCCTCCGGTTGTAGCAATAGTTGACACCCCCAAGAGTATTGACAAGAGCGATGCCGCAATAACGTTAAAAATTACCGATGCCGGTGGAGGGATTGGCGATATAAGGCTTTATCTCAACGGCTCCGCAGTAATGCTGGATAGCACCAGAGGCGTGAAAGTAGTTGCTTCTAATTCAAACGAAATCAGTAAAACATATCAACTGAAACTCTCCAGTGGTGTGAATTCCATACGTGCTATCGCTTTTAATGCAGATAACACGATGCAAAGCACAGATGCTGTTTATGAAATAACCGCAGCATTTAAAACAATTGGCAAACCTTCTCTTTATGCTCTGGTCATTGGCATCAATGAGTATAAAAATCCCAAGCTCCAACTTAACTATGCCGTAGCCGATGCAACTCTCTTTGCCAATACTCTAAAGAAAGGCGCTTCAGCTCTTTTTGACAAGGTAGAAGTAAAAACTCTTTCTTCCAAAGAAACGACAACAAGAGAAAACATCTTAAAAGAACTCAAAGCCATGCAGTCTTTAAATCCTGATGACTTGTTTGTCTTATATGTAGCCAGTCATGGCACAGTTGACGATGGAGAATATTTCCTTATCACTTCCAATGTTGGATCAACAAGGACAGAGAAACTAAAGGCAGACGCCATTGGTCAGTCAGTATTCAAGGAACTCGTCGGCAATATCCCTGCCACAAAAAAGCTGATCATTATTGATACCTGCAATGCAGGTGCTTTGGGTGAAGCAATCCAGGTGGCGATGCTGACCAGAGGGATGAGCGAAGATACAGCAATGAAGATATTAAGCCGGGCGGTAGGTTCAACTATTCTTTCAGCAGCTACTTCCATGCAGGAAGCGCTGGAAGGCTATCAAGGTCATGGATTATTTACTTATGTCTTAACCGAGGGATTAAAAGGAAAAGCCGACAAAGGAAATACCGGTTATGTGAGAACAACAGAGCTTGCGGATTATGTGGACAATGAAGTGCCAACACTTGCAGAGAAGATATTCAAGAAAGCACAGTACCCCACAATATCAATAAGCGGCCAGGCGTTTCCGATTGGGAAGGTAAAATAGGATTGTCATTTTTAAAAATAGGGGGAATATTTTATGAAAAGGACGTCTTTTAAGATGGAAGTTCCAAAGTTATTGATACTGACAATATGGTTTTCACTTATTTGGCTGGTAG
>CAJBRY010000096.1 GCA_903958085.1 uncultured Geobacteraceae bacterium | reverse complement strand
GGGGTCTCGTTTTTTATCAGACAGGCGAATGGAGATGTTTGTGCTTGACACCAGTATAATGAATTTGATCGCATTAAAATAAGAATTTAGATGACCGCGAAACGTCATCATGATGTGAATTTTGGCTCAAAACAACATTGTTGTAAGTAATTTTTGGCTCAAATCTACTGAAACTCAAAATTTTAAACTCTTCCGGGAATTGCTGATTCAGCAGCTTGGCAAATAACTGGCTAAGCTCGGCAAACGGCATGTCCTCGTCTATTACAACACGTTCAGCGCCGGGAGCCATTCGGGTTTCCCCAAGCTCCGCATGAAAATTTGTGGTGCAATTCGGACAGGTAAGCTCGACAAAATTGGCGGAGAGGTTTTTCTCGGCAATTACGGGGGTGCGGAATATCGGCGTACGATGTCCGCAACCTTTGGCCTGACAGGGTCCATGTTTGGCCCAGAAAGTGTAGATGACTTCCGGCCCTTCCCAGCGGTAGCGGGGTCGTTGTTCGGGCGACAAATCCATCGGCTCGATTTCGACTGCTTCTCCGCTCTGTACATCGATCCATCGCCCTTTATGCCCTCTTGGGCAGGTGGTGGTATAAAACGGCTGGATCTGCGGTTTAACCTGGCTTTCGATATAGTCAAAAAGCGCCTTCACTTGTTCCGGATCACTGCATGCCAATTCATTTTTCACCACAAACCAGGCCACAGGGTTTAAGTCAACCCCCGTCATCTGCATGCCCAATCGTGAGCCTTCAACCAGAGTAGTACCGCCGCCCATAAAGCAGTCCAGCACACGTAATTTTTTAAAGGACCCTGCTTTTTGATGGTTGCAGTAATAATGATCCCATACCAGTTTTGATGCCTCATTAGGATCATCCGGCGCTTCTGTAGCCGCTGCAATCAGCATCGAACGGAAGACACTCGAGCGCCGACGCGCCCACCACTTTGACATCTGATAAATTGGCTTGCCGGCGTTGCCTTCAAGGTTCGACAGCGCATTTATTTGGGCGATTGGAAAGTCCGCTTCAAGACAGGTTAATTTGCGATTTGGATCAGAGAAATCTGGAACGCTCAGCCGTATTGCTTTACCCAGATTATCAGGGAGTAATCCTGTATGATTAGCCGTTTTCGATGTACGGGTTCTATTTTTTTGTTTTTCTTCTGCTGCTTCGGGTAATGGTATCCCCGTCAATGCGTTTTGTTCTTTAACTATTTTAAATCTCATAATGCGGGCAACTCCATATAAGGGACGGCAACCTCCAGAAGAGTCATTCCACCATGACATACATCGGGAAATCCACTCTGAACCTTCCATTTTCTCTGTCCCATGACAATATGTTGCTTGTTATGAGACATCACAATCGGTGGCATAAATCTTTTTCGCCATGCTTCGGAAATGGCTTTATTCCGGGAAGCGCCAAAGGTTTCTCTTAAAATTTTGACTGCTTCGGGATCATCAACCTCTGATGAAAATCTTTTGCTAACCGCATACCCATGATCAGATGTTATAACCAAACGTCGCCCTTGACGGAGTTTATCCACGAAGTTCCAGAAACCATTCCCCTGCAACGTGCTTGATGCAAGGCTTGCAATCTGATCCGGTAATTTTTTCTGCAAGTGTATCAGGTCATCAAGCCAGCAATGCCAGATAACCAAGTTGGGTGATGGCGGAACTGCGCAGTCCTCAAACGGCATACTAACAACATCGGTATAACAATTACCACCAAACAATGAAAAGGTTCCAGGCTTTGTGTCATTGACTAAAGCACTCCTGGAAGAAAGCCCGATGGCCTTTGCAAATTGATCTGTTGTTGATGGGCATTCCGATCCGGTAACATTTACAAGTAGGGGATTAACCCCTCTGACAGCAGCGGCGCTCAACAGAATAGGCATTTCCCTGAGTGACAAAGCATCAAGAATTAAAACTGCTTTGTTAGGACCCTGGGCCGTCCATTCTTTAAGCATTGCAGATGTTTTGATTGCATGTTCAGGGTAGGATTCCCATAAGTCCCATGCAGCTTCTGACAGCATACGGTCGGGAATTACAGTCGCATCGTGAAGCGCTACAGGTGATGAACTCTGTTTGGCCAAGTTCTGTAAAGATGAAAATATTGAAGCCCATGCGGCTTCCGGAGATTGAGAATTGAGAATGATACCAGTCCAATCAGTACTCATTTCTGGTCTCCTTCTTTGTAGGAAATGTCCATAGAAGCCTTAAATGTTGATGGAATACGTTGAAGGATTTGTCTTATCTGCTGGGCCGTCAGACCAGCAAACTCTATACGAGTACTTTCAATTGTTTGATCGGAAGAAATTCCCCAACTTTCAAAGCAGCCTGAAAGATTAATGCCTGAAGCTGGTTCTACGGATTTTCTATTTTTGATGGTAGGAAGATTCTCCGGAGGAGCAATCCATCCGGTTCCGCCTTCCCTGGCGCCACCTATAATTCCACCATCAATGGGCGTTGTTACGGGTGGGGAAGGATTACCGACATCGGTTGCGCCAGGTGGAATGACTACGACTGCTTCTGCTTCTGTGTCATCTGAAGGGTCATGTGGAACAGTGACTGTTCCCCCGCCTACAGCACCCGGCAAACCAAGCTGTATCATACGCATTTCCTGGCCGACACAAAAAGCTTTTGACTTCATATATCGCATTGACTCTTCATCGGAAGCGTCTTCTGCCCGGCGTCCAATCCATGTGCCGCCTTTATTAAGAACAATATCACCGCCTGCTGCAATACCAAGAATGATTTCATAGGTTTTGGTTTCACCCAAGAATGGGATCGCCTCTCCCATAAGGGGTGGTGGCGGTTCGGTAAGTTCGTCAATTAAGGAACCTACAAGATCAGAATCTTTTGCGCTTTCGAGAACAAAGTTCTTAAACAACTGGTGATCAAACAACTCGGAAAGAATCTTTGTCTCGACAGCCGTTGGAATTTCGCCACCTTGCCTGGTAATTTTTTCAATATCGAAAGTACAATTCTGCGGTTGCTGGAAATCCCATTTGCGCAAAATAGCCACCCGGTTGAATCGGGACTTCAATGCCTCCCGCAATGGACGGTCGAAATCCTGCCGCAATGATTTATAAACCGTATCCGAGCCCCAACCTTCGGGTGAGCAAAGGAAGCTGCAGCGGGCGGAATAGATCAGTTCTTCATCCGAATAAATCCCTTCCATGTCTTTGGCAGGAAGTAAAAATCGTACTGTATTCCTGCGCTTTAGAACATGCTTTGCCAACCATGCTCCGAGGCATGAATTTAAACTGGCATTGTCATCTCCAATTTGATCCGGAATCACCAGAAGAACTGGCCTATCCCATTTGGCGGGTTTGTCTATTTCATCAACATCACTCCAGGGATCATTTTTCCAATTTAAACCGAGGACGATCACGCGTGATGGAGGCTGGGCAGTCTCAGGAACAAAAATATGCAGTAAAGTTTTTCTTGTGTGCGCAACATCCTTACCAGGGTACACCGTCATTGCTGCCGTTGAAACAGCTCCAATATTCCAAATCTTGTTGTTTTTTGCACAAGCACGAACTTTTGACCTCGGGTTTTCGGCAACCTCAAACCGTAATGGGCCACCCGGTACCTGATCTCCATGGATGTTGACACTATTTTCAATGAGTAGAGCAAGTTCCGCTTGAAATGCATTATCATCAATTGCCGCTCCTCTTGTAATATCCAGGTGTAGCTCTGCGGGCGTACCACCTGCTGTTTTACCCGGCGATAAGGATCGTATCCATATAGCGCTTATCAGTTCGCGAGCATTGGGGACGTTAACACCTGAATCACGAACCGATCCAAGGTTACGTTGTGCAATCTGTCTGAGTTTATCTTGGCCGGCTTGAACAGAAATTGAATCAACAAGGGTTTGCACCTCTTCAGAATCGCCATCAACAAAGAAATCGGCCGGAGTGATTAAGGGTACTGAATCACCACGGCTTTTAAATACTTGCGCCAAAATACGTATCATGTCCCTGGTTTCTTGCGCCACAGAGGAAAGAAGGATGTGATCTTCAAGAAGGTCGAGCAACTCGGGGCTGAAAGGCCAGCAAGAGAAGGTTTCTTGTTGTACGCGGCCTTTTTCGGCTTCTGATTTATTGGCATGCACCAAACGAAATCTCTCGCTCGTATATGTTCCGGCCACACCAATAATTTCGGATTCAGGTATATTGCGCCGGTTTTCAAAAAGACGGTGGAGGAGCAATTTCTGGCGATCCTGCTTGGCGGAAGGCCCGCGGAAATCGATAACTACAGGCCCCTGCCGATGTACCTGCCCGAACGCATCGTTCTGATTGTTCAGAACTGAAATCGCAAAAATCAGAATTTCAGGACGATCTTTTGCAATTTCAGAAAGAATCTGCACAAAGTTGTATGCGTATTGCTTGAGAAGCAAGCCAGTTTTAGGGTCCTTGTCGGGCAAGCCAGTAAACCAGGTTTGAAATTCGTCCAGAATTAGACAGGTGGGATTTTCTTCGAACATTTTTTCCATTAGCGTCCGTGGAGGAAATGGATTATCCATGCTCTCAAATTGGCCACGGTAGTATTGCCCTTTAGGGTGTCTGTCAAACAACAAATCCCAAAGCAGGAAATATTCATGGTTGTGAACAGGCTCGGAAATCGGGATATAACCCTTCACCATTTCAAAAATATTCAGTTCAGCACTTCCAATATTTGCACCCCAATCTCTCAGCCATGTTTCAACAATCGCAGGAGATTGAATTGCATGATGCATTACTGCCATAATATGAGATTTTCCACGGCCGCGATCTCCCATTAGAACAATGGGGCATCCGCTTCTTTTTGTGCTGATAGCCTTCAGTGCAGTTTGAACATCGGCTGTTGGGTAAGTAATCGAGAGAATTTGGTCAGCAGACTTTTGTGCGGCCCCTTGATTATCACTTGTTCGAAGTGCGATAGCAGTGCCGGGCATGTGAGTACCGAGAAATTCGTCTCTGAGTTTCAGGCCTATCATTATTGTTTCTCCCTTTACACTCTTAATGTCATCAATAAACAGCAATCGGATTTACTCATTAACATATAGAAACTAATATGTTATGATCGATAGGTCACCAGTCAATCCCGTGCAGTATCGATCTCCTGAAATGCCTTACGGAACTCCATCGGACTGGCAATATTATGAAACACCTCCTTCGTACCCCCTGTACCGATAACGGTGATGCTGCCGTAATTCAGGATTCTGCCCATAATGCTTTGATCTACATTGACCGTTTCAATTTTGCTTAAATTCATCTCCAAGGTTCGTCTGGCTACCAAACCCACCTTGATTATTACTCTTTTTGTCGTGATTGCAAATTCACTGGTAGCCTGCTGGATAAAAGGCCCTATCCAAAGTGTCAGGATTGCCT
>CAJBRY010000095.1 GCA_903958085.1 uncultured Geobacteraceae bacterium | reverse complement strand
GCGCACTACATCATACGCTTTGCCGTAGCTGTTCTGAAAGATGAAAACACGTTCATTTTCGTAGAATTTATTCACTAGTGTCCAAAATAATTTTTATTAAACCCTTATATGTTATTAATAAATAGTTAATTACGAACAAATAGGTCGCGTGTCGATTTGAATTCATTTTGCATCTTTGGAGCCTGTAAGTAAACCAGGCAAATATGAACAGCGGCAAATATGTATTCAGTCAACTCGTAGATTTCCTGCCAAAGAGAGTTTTTGATATGATTATAAAGCGACATGACGGAGATAAATGGGTGAAGACATTTACCTGCTGGAACCAACTGCTCGTTATGATGTTTGGGCAATTGGCTGCCTGTGACAGTCTCAGGGAAGTCGCGTGCATCGTTGACTCTATCAAAAGCAAGAGTTACCATCTCGGATTTGGCACTGGAGAGATTAAACTGAGCAATCTTTCTTACGCCAATGTAAACCGGGACTACAAGATATTCGAAGAGTTTGCCTACTTCATGATCAATCTTGCTCAAAGCAAGCGAATTGACAGGCCGTTCGAACTGCATGGAAAGTTCTATGCGTTCGATTCCACCACGATAGACCTTTGCCTGACCTTGTTCAGGTGGGCATACTTCAGGAAAAACAAGAGTGGCATCAAAGTCCACACGCTGTTTGATGTTGTAACTCAGATACCGACTTACATTCATATTACCGACGCAAAAGTTCACGATGTGAATGCGATGGATGATATTCCGTATGAGCCGTATGCGTTTTACATCTTTGACAAGGGATATTATGACCTTGCAAGGCTGTATACAATCAACACTATTGGCTCCTACTTTGTCATCCGACAGAAGTCTCACCTTAAATATGAAATTGTTGATGGTGAAGAACTTCTGGGGGAAGAGGATAATGTCTTGCTTGATCAGACAATACGCCTTGCAGGCTATCAGACCAAAAAGAATTATCCCTCCATGCTGAGGAGGATAGTTTACTATGCTCCGGACCTTAAGAGAACGTTTACTTTTCTGACCAACAACTTTATTATCAAGGCGAAAGACATCGCAATGCTGTATAAGCAACGCTGGCAGGTAGAATTGTTCTTTCGTTGGATAAAGCAGCATCTTCGGATTACATCCTTCTGGGGCAATACCGAAAACGCCGTGAAAATTCAAATTTATGTAGCGGTTATCACATACTGTCTTGTGGCTATCGTCGAGCATGACTGTCAGCTGCAAAGGTCGACATTCAATGTGCTTCGTGTTGTTAGCAGAGTTCTGACAGACAAAACGCCTATCAGAGACCTTTTCCTGACCTCCGAGATTATTGATGATATCGGTGAAAAAAACACTCAACTTGAATTTGCCTTTACGTATTGATTGTCGAAAAAAATTAATTGGACACTAGTGAATATTTTTGTATCAATGCTTATTTAGAACGGCACATTGACAATTACTTACATACATTACCTATAATCCATTTGAATAATCTCTTTGTGAAAGCCTATAATATTGACATAACAAAAAGAACAAATGATAAACCCAATATTGGCGCTAAAAATTCTCGTGCAGTTTCCTGACT
>CAJBRY010000094.1 GCA_903958085.1 uncultured Geobacteraceae bacterium | reverse complement strand
TTTCTGGAGAATAATCTAATATTTCTAGAGTTGTGAATGTAAAAAAATATTCCTCGTTAGATTGAGGCGTTTGCACGAACAGATGCTACTACCCAGAAACGTCGAAAGACGCCAATGTGGTTACCAGGTTTTGTCGGATTAAGGCTTAACCCAATGTAGCTGGAATTTGTTCCTACGTTGTGCACTGCCGAAAGTCAACCAGGGGGGAATGGTTATGCTTACGATTCATTAAGGCCCTTTCTTCCCGATTGGGTTTTTTCTTTTTGCAAAGGCTTTAGCTATGTCAAATGAAATAAACGAAATATATTTGAGTTCAGTTATTGGGCGTTCGGTCATTAACAGCAATGGTGCTCAGATCGGGATTCTGCGCGATTTGATTATGATTCCTGGCGAGGTATTTCCCGAAGTCTCCCATATTGTAATAAAAGCACGCAAAGGTATTAAAAGCCTTATCTGGGGAGAAATATCTCTTTTCAATCATGTGGTGATTTCTACCGGCAACACCAAGCCACAAAGTCTTGCTGCATATTTACCGACAGATGGTGACATTCTTGTTAAGCGCGATCTGCTTGACAAACAGATTGTTGATGTGGACGGTGCCAAAGTTGTGCGGGTCAACGACATCAAACTCGGCAAACTGAATCAGAAACTCTGCATTTTCTCTGTTGATATCGGTTTTCGCGGACTATTGCGCAGACTTGGTTATGAAAGTTTCGGTGAACGTTTTGCCAAGGTGATCAAGCGGGATATTCCACACAGTGAAATTAGCTGGGAATATGTTCAGCCGCTTGAAGCAAATTCTTCCAAGCTGGCTCTGAATATTGCCCGCAACCAGATGAACGAGATGCATCCGGCTGATCTTGCGGATATTATTGAAAATATCCCTATTCAAAGTATTCGTACAGTGCTTGATTCAATAGATGCCGAAACAACTGGCGATACTATTTACGAGCTTGAAGCTGATATGCGTAATGTTGTTATCAGTCAATTGAACGATGAACAGGTAACGGATATCCTCGAAGAGATGGAGCCTGACGAAGCTGCCGATGTTCTCTCTGATCTTCCTGAAGGGAAAGCTCAGGAACTTTTGGATATGATGGACAGGGAGGATGCTGAAGACATACAGGAACTATTGGAACACGAGGAGGATTCAGCTGGCGGCTTGATGACTCCTGATTACTTCCGACTTTCATCACAGATCGATGTCGGTCAGGCACTTGAACTTCTAAAAAATTGTGCTGACGATGTTGAAACAATTTATTACGGTTATGTTGTTGATTCTGAGGATCGTCTTGAAGGCGTTATTTCACTCAAACAGTTGCTGATGAACCCGCCAGAAACGCATATAACTGACGTTATGGAAGAGAATATTAAGTTCGTTTACGTTGATTCTGAACCTGAAGATATGCTTGAAACCCTTACAAAATACGACTTAATTGCTGTGCCGGTGCTTGATTCAGACAATCGTATGGCTGGCATTGTAACGGTTGATGATGTTCTGGCCCATTACCTGCCTCAAATTATCAAGATTAAACGGCGCTAGTTTATGTTCAACAGCATTTCACAATTTAAATTTTTGAAGCCGCTTAAAAGTTTCAGCATGCGTAACGTCATGATTTTCCTTGCCATTCTTGGCCCAGGCATTATCACGGCAAACGTAGACAACGATGCAGGTGGAATAACAACTTATTCTCTTGCTGCGGCAAACTACGGTTATGCAATTCTCTGGATGATGATTCCTACAACGATTGCACTTGTGGTGGTACAGGAGATGTGTGCCCGTATGGGAGCAGTAACCGGTAAGGGGCTTTCTGATCTTATTCGCGAATCATTCGGTGTCAAAGTCACATTCTATGTAATGATCGCCCTGTTTCTGACAAATATGGGAAATTCAGTTTCCGAATTTGCCGGTATCGCAGCCAGCCTTGAAATATTCGGAATCAGTAAATATTTATCTGTCCCGCTCTGCGCAATTTTTGTCTGGCTGCTGATTGTAAAGGGATCTTATAAAATAGTGGAAAAAGTTTTCCTGGTGGCATGCCTTGTATATATTGCCTATCCAATTGCCGCTTTCATGGCGGGGCCTGACTGGGGAATTGTCCTCAAAGCTGCAGTAACACCAACCTTCAAGTCTGACAGTGCCTATCTTATGACTTTAATCGGCATTATCGGAACGACCATTGCTCCATGGATGCAGTTTTACCAGCAGTCCGCAGTTGTTGAAAAAGGGATTACGGCCGAACAGTACAATTTTACCCGCCTGGACGTTATTATCGGCTGCGTTCTGGCTATTTTTGTAGCGTTTTTTATGATGGTTGCCTGTGCGTCAACAATTCATATGCATGGGTTGAAGATAGAAACAGCCGCTGATGCCGCAATGGCGCTAAAGCCACTGGTCGGTGCTCATGCTTCTACGCTCTTTGCATTTGGCCTTTTCAATGCCTCACTTTTCGGTGCTTGTATTCTGCCGCTCTCTACGGCTTTCTATATTTGTGAAGGAATGGGGTGGGAATCTGGTGTTGACAAGGATTTCGAGCAGGCGCCCCAGTTTTTCTGGCTCTTCACCATCATTATTGTAATAAGTGCTGTTTTGATTTTAATACCAAATGCACCGTTAATGACCATCATGTTCATATCTCAGGTAGTAAACGGCTCAGTACTCCCATTTGTGCTTATCTTCATGATAAAGCTGATCAATGATAAAAACCTGATGGGAACCTATGTGAATGGCCCAACTTTCAATATGGTTGCATGGCTCACAGTGGTTACAATGATTATCTTGACCTGCATCATGACTCTTGATATGGCTATTCCAGGCTTGCTGAAGAGATTGATGTCATTTTGAGTCCGCTTTATTTTTTCATATCAACAGTAATTCCTGCCTTACGTGCTGCTTCTATGACACTCAAGTAGTCCTTGTATTTTTCTTCATAAACTGCCCTGCTATCGTCATATTCTTTTTTCAACGATCTAAACTGAACGTTGGTAATACCCTTTGTCTCATACATCTGCTTTCGGAGTTCATCCATCTTTTGCTCGATACTCTTCAGTCCAGCTTCCAAGATATCAAGCTCCTTGCGCCAGGTTTCGAAACTCTTTCCCGCATACAGCCCTTTTTCATCGGCTACATTAGCGGGACTCTTCTCAGCGGTTTTGTCCAGCAGAACTCCGACTTTCTCGGGCAACGAAGAAGCAGGTGTTTTTGTATTCTCCTCTATATCGCCGAAGCGTTTTACTTTCTTTTGATGTTTCTTTGGAACTTTGGAATAATCCTCGGTGAAGTTTAGTGTCCCACTGTCGTCTTCCCAAGAATAGGTTTCAGCATATAAAGGCAGCGCCATCAAAAGGAACAGCCCGATACATAATAGTGATTTCATAGAGAACCTCATTTCCTAACCTGGAGGCCAGGCAAATTCACGCCCCGCCATAAGATGAAAGTGAATGTGAAAAACTGATTGTCCTGCTCCAGACCCGTTGTTTTGAGCAATACGGAAACCTGTCTCTGCATATCCCTTTGCCCGGGCAATTTCGCCACCTTTCCGGAACGCATAACCTACCAGAACATCTTCCCCAGGCGTCATATCAAGACAGTTAACAAAATGCTTTTTAGGTAGAAGCAGCAGGTGTAATGGTGCCTGTGGAGTAATGTCCTCAATAACCAAGAGTAGTTCATCTTCAAATACTTTTTTTGATGGAATTTCTCCATTTATTATTTTGCAGAAAATGCAGTTTTCCAAGTCAACCTCCTTTAATTTGGTAATTGTAGCAAAATTAAAAACTCACGATTGCCGTCTGCTCCTGTTATCGGTGATTCACAAAGAGCAGAAACAGTTAAACCCAGATCCAACGCGGTATGCCTAACGTCCTCAATTACTTTTTCATGGATAGCAGGATCACGTACAACTCCTCCATTTCCCACTTTACATCTAGCAACTTCAAATTGCGGTTTGATCAGGGCGATTATTCTGCCTCCCGGTTTTAATAGAGCTACCGTCGCCGGAAGAACCTTGGACAATGAAATGAATGATGCATCAATTACCGCCATTGTTGGCTGGTAGTTAATCTTATCCGGCGTAAGATAGCGGATATTAGTTTTTTCCATGCTGACAACACGCGGATCCTGTTGCAGTTTCCAGGCTAGCTGACCATAACCGACATCAACGGCAATCACCTTTATTGCTCCGGCCTGAAGAAGGCAATCTGTAAAACCGCCGGTTGAAGATCCGATATCAATTGCTGTAATTCCAGTTACATCAATTGCGAATTCATCCAGTGCCTTGCGAAGTTTAAGGCCACCGCGACTGACATATTGGAGAGGCTCTCCTTTCAGACGAATAGCCACATTAACGGCAAATTGCTGGCCGGCTTTGTCAACGGCATGATCGTTCACCACAACCTGACCTGCCATAATCAGAGCACGAGCCTTTTCAATTGAGGGTACCAGACCGCGCTCTAAAATAAGTTTGTCGAGGCGTTGTTTTGTCATAGAACGATTGCATTTAAGCACACAGTTTTTGCCTTTGATGGCTTGATGATTTGGCAGTTTCCCAAAATTTAATTGCTTGCGTTTACCACTAACATCATATATGTATAGACACGTTTTACAGTATAACGGTAAAACTTTGAGTATTAAACCTTTTGCCTCCTTGACGGTAAAGGGTTTTTCTTTTGGCTTCAGACTTTATAATTACTTTTATGTCAAATCGGGTAGATTGATGTCAACTCAAAAAGTAGATACATGCACTCTTGTCAGCACTGTTGCAAAGCCGATTTTAGACTCAATGGGCCTGGAGCTTGTTGATATTGAATTTGGCAGACTAGGCCGTGATGCAGTACTGCGTCTCTATATTGACAAAGAAGGCGGAGTAATGCTTGACGATTGTGCGGAGTTAAGCCGTGAGTTGTCTATGATTCTTGATGTGGAAGATGTAATAGCCTCTAATTATACCCTTGAGGTTTCGTCTCCGGGCCTTGATCGACCACTGAAAAAACAGGCGGATTATGATCGCTTTATCGGACGACTTATAAAGGTTAGAACCTATCAGCCTTTTCTTGATGATAGCGGTAATAAGCGTAAAACGTTTCTTGGTAAATTAGAAGGTCTTGTCGATGGTGTTGTTAAAATGAAATTGACTGAAGGGCAAGGCGCCTCAATACCTCTTGATCGTGTTGCCAAGGCAAACCTGGAATTTGAATTTTGATATAGTAAAACCCTATATATGCCAGCAAGGAGAATCAATCGTGGATACAATTATTAATCTAAAACACGCAATCGACCAACTCGTAAAAGAGAAGGGAATCGACCGTCAGGTTGTTCTGGAAGCCATGGAGCAGGCTGTTTTGACTGCTGCCAATAAGAAATATCGTAATACTCGCGATCTGGAAGCTCACTACAATCATGAAACAGGGGAAGTGGAACTTTTCGAATTTGTTACGGTTGTCGAAGAGGTAGAAGATTCCTATAAGGAAATTGGGCTTGATGAGGCTCACGAGATTGATCCAGAGGCTGAAATTGGTGATTCTCTCGGAGAAAAGCTTGATGCCAGTGGTTTTAGCCGGATTGCAGCTCAAACAGCCAAGCAGGTTATCATTCAGAAAGTACGAGATGCCGAGCGTGAAACAATTTATAATGAGTACAGTGATCGTGTATGGGAAGTAATTACAGGTATGGTTCGCCGTTTTGAGAAAGGTGAATTATTGATAGATCTGGGACGTGCAGAAGCTGTATTGCAGGCCAAAGAACAGATGCCGAGAGAGGTATACCGTCCAGGTGATCGTATCCGTGCAATAATAACCGAAATTCGTATGACAACAAAAGGCCCGCAGATTATGCTTTCCCGTACTCACCCAAGCATGCTTGCCAAACTTTTTGAGGCTGAAGTGCCTGAAATTGCAGAAGGAATAGTTGAAATTAATGCCATTGTACGTGATGCCGGCAGTCGTGCAAAAATTGCTGTTTCGTCAAACGATCGTGATGTTGATCCGGTTGGTGCCTGTGTTGGTATGCGTGGTGCCCGTGTACAGAATGTCGTATCTGAGCTGCGTGGGGAAAAAATTGATATAATTCCATGGTCGGAAGATATTGCACGATTTGCCTGCAATGCTCTTTCACCAGCACAGGTTTCTAAAGTGTTTGTGGATGAGGAAAAACGAGCACTTGAAATTATTGTTGCAGACGATCAGCTTTCTCTTGCTATCGGAAAGCGTGGTCAGAATGTAAGCCTCGCTGCGCGTCTGACTGGATGCCGGATAGATATCAAGAGCGAGTCTAAAGTATCTGAGGCTCAAGCTCAGGAATTTTCATCTTTTGACGGAACTGAAGCTGATGATGCAGCAGTTCAGGAAGAAGATACAGCGGTCACTGAAGTTCTTGTTGAAGCAGTTGCTGAATAAGAGTTTTTGGAATGGCAGCCGATAAACGGAATATTGAGGCTCCTCAGCGCAGCTGTCTGGGATGCAGGACGGCCAAGGACAAAGATCTACTGATTCGTTTTGTCCTCACTCCTGAAAATGAAGTATTTCCTGATATCGATAAACGGCTTCCAGGCAGAGGGGCCTACACCTGCATCGACAGACGGTGTGTGTCCGTTGCGGTTGACCAGCGTCAGTTTAAGCGTTCTTTCAAACATGATGTTTCGGTTATGCAGTCAGAAGAACTTATTGAATATGTTCGACGACTACTGTTTGACCGAATTATCGGGTTGATCGGTTTGGCAAACAAAGCTGGTTTGATTACCAGTGGTGGTTCTATGGTAACTGACGCATTGACCAGCAAAAAAAAACCTGGACTTGTTATTGTTGCAACTGATGTCTCTGAGGCAATAGGCGAAAAGATTGTAAGTGCTGCTGCAGCACACAAAGTACAGCATCGAAAAGTAACCACAAAAGATGATATTGGAGCGGTTTTAGGTAAAGCTCCCAGAAGCGCTATTGCCGTTGCATCAGGCGGTTTTGTTTTGCAGCTTCTGAGAGCCATAGACAGATATAGAAACTTCCTGGGGGAGGTATAAAGAATATGGGCAAAATTAGTGTGGGAAGTTTGGCAAAAACGTTGGGTATTGAACCTAAGGAAGCTATTGCGAGGCTCAAAGTAATTGGTGTTGACGCAAAAACCGCAACATCTCAGGTTGATGAGGGTGTCGTAGCCCGTTTGACAGCTCCGCAGCCAAAGGAGACCGGTACAAGTGAGGTCAGGGTGGCTTCAAATGTCATTCGCCGTAGAGCGAAGGGTGTTCCTGCAGCGGAAGGCGCTGAAAACGTGGTTGAAGCTGGCGTTGCGCCACCAACACCACCGGTAGTACCACCTTCTGAAGAGACACCGGTTGCAGCTGTATCACCTAAAACTGCAAACGCCATATCCGATGCTGTTGTCATAACAGACCAGGTAGATTCAGCAGTATTACTGCCTGCTGAAGCCGCTAAGCCTAGCCCGAACCAGGCCAGAATACTCGGTATGGTAGAAATTCATGGGGTTACAAATCGTCCGACCAGGGTTGTAACCAAGGAAACCCCGGTTGCACCACGGATTGCCACACCGCGTCCAGCCCAGGAACCGACACAGCAGCGGAGGCCTGCGCCTGCAGCGCCCGACCAGAGAAGACCTGCTCCAACTGGTGCAGATACAACCAGAAGACCTTCCCCCGGTTATGAGCAGAAACGACCTGTGTCAACTGCTCCATCAGCCCCGGCTACCGAACTTGACCGGTCACGAATGAAACAGGTTCAGCTTGCGCCGGCAGCACTTCCAGGTGCTGACAATCGACGTGGTGGAAAGAAAGATGGTCCTGGTTACGGTGACGCCGGTAAAGGAGCCAAGAAGGGGGCACCGCCAGCGAAGAAAAAGGAGCAGCCCCGCAAGAATGAAATTATTGAAAAGCGTGAACGTGCTTTTGATCCGGTCTATAAAGGTTCTAAAAAGCGCGGTGGCAAGGAGAGGGTTTCAGATACGAAGAAAACTGAAATTACTGTTCCGAAGGCTATTAAACGTATTATTAAAATTTCAGAAAGTATTTCTGTTGGCGAACTTGCCAAGCGCCTTGGCATCAAGGCAAACGACCTCATAAAATCTCTTATGAAGATGGGAATGATGGTTACCATCAACCATCAACTTGATTTTGACACCGCAGTAATTCTGGCTTCAGAGTATGAATATGAAGTTGAAAATGTGGCGATTGACCTGGATGAAATTCTAGAGTCTACTGTTGATGCTCCTGAGACTCTCGAAAAAAGGCCGCCGGTTGTTACAATCATGGGGCATGTTGATCATGGTAAGACTTCATTGCTGGATGCAATTCGCGAGGCTAATGTTATTGCAGGTGAGGCTGGCGGAATCACACAGCATATAGGTGCATACGACGTAGAGTTGAATGGTCGAAAGATAACCTTTCTTGACACCCCTGGTCATGAAGCCTTTACCGCCATGCGTGCCCGTGGTGCCAAGGTTACAGACATTGTTGTTCTGGTTGTAGCTGCAGATGATGGTGTTATGCCACAGACTAAAGAAGCAATCAATCACTCCAAAGCTGCTGGAGTTCAGATTATTGTTGCGATCAATAAAATCGATAAACCCGGTTCAAAACCAGATAGAGTTAAGCAGGAATTGACAGACCAGGGTCTTGTTTCTTCTGACTGGGGCGGCGATGTAACAATGGTTGAGGTTTCAGCCAAACAGCGCCTTAATCTTGAAGGTCTGCTTGAAATGATTCTGCTGCAGGCTGATGTTATGGAGTTGACCGCCAATCCGAATAAACTGGCTAAAGGTACAATTGTTGAAGGAAAGCTCGATAAAGGTCGCGGCCCTGTAGCAACCGTCCTTGTGCAGGAAGGAACTCTTAAAACTGGCGATTATTGCGTAGTTGGTGTTCATTCCGGTCGAGTCAGAGCTATGCAGAACGACCGCGGTGAAAAAGTTATGGAGGCCTGTCCTTCAATGCCTGTTGAACTAATCGGATTGTCCGGTGTGCCTGATGCAGGTGATATATTTGTAGCTATGAAGGACGAAAAGCAGGCGAAGGAAATTGCAACATTACGTCAGATTAAGCAGCGTGAAGTTGAGTTTGCAAAGCATACTAAATTGTCGCTTGATGATCTTTATAAACGGATTCAAAGCGGAGAAGTCAAAGATCTCAATGTTGTTGTCAAAGGCGATGTTCAGGGCTCAGTCGAGGCTGTCAGCGATTCTCTGCGCAAGCTTTCCACCGATGCTGTCCGTTTGAATGTAATTCACTATGCCGTTGGCGCAGTGACGGAGACGGATGTTAATCTTGCTGCCGCATCAAATGCAATTATCATTGGCTTTAACGTACGTCCTGAAGTCAAGGCACAGGGGCATGCCGAGCGTGAGGGTGTAGACATCAGGCTCTACAGCATTATTTATGATGCTGTAGAAGATGTTAAAAAGGCTATGGAAGGGTTGCTTGATCCGACCTTCAAAGAAAAGTTCCTTGGACGGGTTGAAATACGTGACGTATTTTCAGTACCTAAATTCGGTAACGTTGCCGGTTGCTATGTTCTGGACGGGAAAATGATACGTAACGCCCAGGTTCGGCTGTTGCGAGACAATGTAGTTGTCTATGAAGGTAAAATGTCTTCTCTTCGTCGCTTCAAAGATGATGTCAAGGAAGTTGCTTCCGGTTATGAATGCGGCATCGGGCTTGAAAACTACAACGACATAAAAAATGGCGATATTATCGAAGCATTTGAAATGGAAAAAATTGCGTCCAAACTTTAAGGAAATCGGGCAAGTAGAATTTCTCCCTGCCCGACTTCTTTGTTTCTGAGGTTCCAATATGCAGCACAAGAGATCTGAAAAAGTTGCAGAAACAATACATGAAATCATCTGCTCAATCCTTTCGCGCGGACTTAACGATCCACGTATAGGTTTTGTCACCATAACCGGTGTTGAGGTTACAGATGATCTGAGTCTTGCCCGGATCTTTTTTACAGTTATTGGTGA
>CAJBRY010000093.1 GCA_903958085.1 uncultured Geobacteraceae bacterium | reverse complement strand
CTAACAACACAAGGGCTGTTTCAGAGATCGTTCGACACATCACACAATAGTGATCATATCACGATCAAACAGAATCATTTCTGAGCGATTCAGGTGCTTTCAATATTTATTCGTTCACCCATAAATATATGTGGCAAATAAATTTGCTGCATATATTTAACGGATTCAGCATGTTACACGCTATAATCAGTAAACGCTACCGGTTGGCTGTTTACGCTGAACGGGAAGTAGCATTCAATTAATGCGGGGGGAGTTTGCCGCTGAACATCGATATCAGGTGGGGGGATCAAAATTCACAAAAGGAGAATATTGACGATGATAAGACTAATTGTACTTGCTGTAGGTTTGCAAATATTCATGATGACTTTTTATCTCAACCTGACTAATGCCACAGATAACTTAGGTAATATCAATAAACCAAGCATAAATAAAGAGGTTGTTACTCAACCGGTAGCAACCGTGTCATTGCCAAGTAACATCAAACCATCTGAATTATCTCAGATATCGCGGCAACTTGATGACAAAACAAGAAACATAGTATTAGTAATCTCTTTGATAGTGTCCATTTCATTATCAATATATACGGTTATGCATAACATAAGGCAACGCAAGCTCTTGGCATTGTCGAATAACTTAAATGCCATTTTATCAGCTGAAGAAATGATATCTAACAGCACAAATCTACTGAGGTTTCACGGGATTGAAAAAGATGAGTTAGATGCCGCTGGATTAACTTCCGAAGATCTTTGCTACCTACTTAAGAGCTTTACTGCCGGTGGGTTATACTACAAAATTACTTGTCCGAAAGATACAAGTGCATTTAGTAAAAGCAAATATCCTGACTCTTACAGATATAGAATGTGTGAACAAGCATCCACTAGAAGAGCGTGGCCGATCTTAGAAAAACTTATGTCTGACAGCAATTACAAAAAAAGAATATCAGAAACTGTTGATCTATTAAACAAGGAGTGCGGTGCTTAATTGCGCATTTAGTAGAAATATTTTAATCTCTCAGGGTTAATTCCTCGCCCCTTGGGGCTATTCGAGTGTCAAATAAGGTTGCAAATACCCCGCTGCTTGCGGCGGGGTATTTTATTTATGCATTTCGTTTGTATGATGTTGTTTGACAAAATCATCTTATTATTGCTATACAAAACCGCGAAACTGTTGAGACTTGGAAAGTTTGACGGCCTAGCTTAACATATTGGCGTGTAATAGTAGAGACTTATAGCATTAGCTGTCTATGCATAAAGGAGGACGCCTTCAAAATGAGGATTTTCAATGTTTACTTAGCAATAGGATTGCTTGCTTTCGCTCTTTTAATCAATGCGGGACATCCGGTTTCTTCATTTGGGGCAGATAAAAATAAGAAAAATAACTTAGCCAGTCAAATGGTAACGGGATCTGACGTGAGTTCGAAGATCTCTGCTGAAAATGATTACAAATTGTTTAAGAAGTTGCTTAAAAATTTAACAAAAAAGAACTGTCAAGAATTTATAAAGAATAACGTTAATAATTTCTTCATCCCATTGGTAAAAACAAACTTAGAAGCAATCGAAGAGGAAGAATCGGGATTTGGTAAATGCTTTCTTGTATTAAAAAATGGGACTCGTTTAAATTTAAATCAACTATCGGAAGATAGTAAGTACATTAACTTTAAAGCTAAATATGTTCGCGTTGATCCAGAAACAATTTCACATTTAGAAATGCATTCTCCAAATGAAGAATTAGAACCATATTTAGAGTTCAGGTGGGGCAATGAATATGTGATTTGGCTAGATTCAGGCGAAGAAAAAAATTTTTCTGAAAAACCTCATAAAGGAAATACGCTACTTCCGGGGTCACGAACAAACAACATCATTAAATATAAAATCAAGGAAGCATTAGATATTTGGCACAAAAAACACATAAACGAAAATACACTTGACAAGTATTCTCTGATTGAAATATTGAAAATTAATAATTTACAAGGTGGATTAAAGGACTACAGATTACTCGCACATGATGACAAGTTAGTTGTGGCGGCAGAACTCATGGATATGTCTCTATTAGTTAGCGAAAGTAGCTATAAAGTAATAAAACTTTATAGGGAGAGGTACCGTGATAGCCAAGAAATGATTGAAGAGTTCGATACATTTAACGAGCAGAAAGACCGTATGCATGGCCCGGCACTTAAAAAACTGCAGAATTATGCTTTGTTCACTGAAAGCGATTTGCTGATACTGCCGGGTACTCACGGCAAGAATGACTATTTTCCATTTGTCTCATTTCATTGAAAAGGAGTTTTAAAATGCAACTTACCAAGATTATAGTTTATTTTACTGTGTCGCTGATCTTAACATCTAGTGTATTCGCATCGGGCTTTCAATCAGGTAACTACAACAGTATTAAATGGGCGGCAGGTGAAGGTAAGTCAACAAAAGTAAAAAACTTTCTCGATTTAGACGATGGAACAATTAAAAACAGCCTCAATGAAAAAGATAAATATTGGCAGCGAGAACTATTGGAAAAGGCTGTTAGTTCTGGCGATATTGGAACGGTTCAAGTACTTCTTGATTTTGGTCTTGATATAAACTCTTATGGACAAACGACATCAGAGAATTTGGTAACATTTGCATTTCGGCATGTAAACCCTTCCTATGGTGCTTCTTTTGTAACGGTTGAAAATAAAAATGTTTCCGAACGAGCTGCTTTGAAAGGGAAAGCAAAAAGAAGCACTGAAAAGAAAGTTGATAATGCAACAGACAAAGGTATTGTAATGATAGATTTTTTAATATCCAAAGGTCTGGACATTTCTAAATTTAATAATGTCGTTAATACTGCTGCCTATGAGGGTTACCCTGGGTTAATCAAATATTTTAATCAAAAAGGTATAAGCATTAACGAACCTGTTAAATATCATTCATGTAGAACAAATGTATTAATGCAAATAATCAAAAAAAGTTCGAACTCTATTCAGCCGGGGTTGAAAAGTGCGGTAGAGTATCTTGTCGAAAAATCACCTAGTTTCATTAATGAACCGGAAATAGAGTGTACCAAAGGCACCGCTTTGATGGCTGCGTATGATACCAAGGACGTTGAATTAGTTAAGTTCCTCGTATCCAAGGGCGCGAAGAATATTAAAGATCGAAACGGCAGAACTCCTCTTGACTATGCAGTTGGCGCTGATAAAGAGAAAATGATTGAGGTACTTAAAAAAGCAAGATAGGTTTTCATTTTGCTACAACAATAATCTCAAAATGCATAAACCGAATTTAGATACGTAAACTGCTATGAGAAATAGATGCAGTCGCTTGTAGGTTCTGGTTAGAGTCTGAGTGCAATCCAATATTCGACTTTAAAACCGTCATTATAACCGTGAGTTGTATGTAAGAAGCTAACCGCCTTTTTGATCGATAGAAATCGGACATTAAGGCGGTGTTTTTTTTATGTTCCAACACATGAATTACCGTGCAGGAGTCAGGTTACCATAAGACCGGTTTGTAATATGCGGACTTTGGAAGGGTTTCAGTTTATAACCGCTTCATCGAGTCTACGAAGAAACGGGTGGACGCCATAAACAGTTTGTAAGTGTGAGCGTTACAGAATCGCTTCAATCCCCTTGCGATGAATGACATTCAACAGCATGAGTGCTGCACCTGTCGGGCGTTTCGCTCCACGTTCTAATTGAGATATGTACCCTACCGTCACATTGAGGCAGTGCGCAAATACAGATTGGCTCATGTGTGTTTGTTCGCGTATCTTGCGGATTTCATCAGCCGACAGCGGCTCAATCTCCGGTTTCTTTGCTCCTAAGTGCCGCATAGTGATTTTTTCGTAAGCATCGTTTCCCAGAATTCCGATACTGTGCATGTCGTTGGCGGTTTCAAGCAGTGCCTGTGTCAACGGACTGGTTTTATTTGCTTTTGTTGTCATCGTTCATTTCCTCCAAAATACCCTTTTTAATGGCATGGTCTAGCTCTTCCGGTTGTGCCGCAAGCCATGCCGCACCGATCTCCCGTAGTGTTGCCAACTCGTCTTCGTCAATATTGCCCCTATCATTTTTAGCAATACCGTACATGAAAACTGCACGATTTCCAGAGCGGTAAGCAATCAACATCCGATAGCCACCGGAGCGACCCTGTCCCGTCCGCGCCACCCGCTGTTTGATGACACCTCCGCCTAAGTCAGCATCGATAAGACCACGCTCGGCACGTTCAATAGCATCACGCAAACCATGATCGCTAATGTGCTCTTGTCGTACATACCGGACAAACCACTTTGTTTTGAATATCCGCACGTCTCCCTCCAATGCTACACAGAAACTATAACACTATGAATCATACATATCAATCCACTTTTTATTCTGATTAGCTGCGCTTTAGCGCGTAACTCATTGTATTATAAATAAATTATAATGAAAATATATGAATTATTGTCTGTACTGTTTTACTGCAATCGTATAGATTGAATATAGGTTAACTACTTGAATAAAGGAGATATTTATGAAAAAAGAAGCCGTAAGAAACCAGAAGAAAGATGTTAAGCCAGCAGCGAATGTTAAGCATAATCCAGGCAAAAAAGGTAATGTGAAAAAGACTGGTGGTACTGTTAAAAAAGCCGCAGTAGAGATGGAACAGTCACCAGCACAGCAAGTGGCAGATTCTGCAATTGTTCCACCCATATCGGAAACAGAAGCTTGCCAAGATAACACGGAGCAGGTGGAGGTTGTTACAGAAAGTGAATTGGCAGCAGTTACAGAAACACCACCAGAACCTCAAGTCGCCGATACCGTTACTGTTACTATTCCCAAAGAATCCAAGGTTCTCAGGGAACGCTTGGGACTCAACGGGTATATAACCGAGACAGTCAAGCTACCATCAACTTTAGAAATTCTCGGTTGCAAGGCTGAAGGTGTCGTATTTGCACGACAGATCGCCGGTGCTGACAGAGTGCTTTTGCACGTATCTTTGGTCGATGCCGCTGGTAAACGCTCAATTTTGTCATCACGCAAAAAAGCTTCTCAACCCGAATGGCAAGCACTAACAGAATCACTTACCGCACTTTCAATCTCTTGGCGTGACAAAGAATTGAAACGGGCGGCAAAATGAGAACCATAACAGTAGAAACACTCTTCGGCGCGGAGACAATGACGGTTCCGCGCCGTCCCATCAAGTTCAGACAGATCAAAGCTGTGATGGAAACCCTGGAAGTACGCGAAGAGGTGGCTCAATACCTCCAGGCCGACCGGCGCTATACCGCACCAGCGCAAGTGGCCGAGATATTCAATTTTTTGCATAATGAAGCCAAAGAACACTTTTTTACGGTTCATCTCGACGGCAAGAATCGGATTTTATGTCTTGATCTGGTTTCGATTGGTAGCTTGAATCAGGCCATCGTCCACCCTCGCGAAGTGTTCAAGACATCATTGATCACGTCAGCAGCGGCCCTACTCCTTGTGCATAATCACCCTACCGGCGACCCGACACCAAGCGCGGAAGATATTGCAATTACCAGAAGGTTAAAAGAGGCCGGTGAAATTATCGGAATAAAAGTTCTCGATCATGTAATTGTCGGAACGGAAGGCTATCTGTCATTTGTCGAGCGAGGTCTATTATGACCTCGCGAACAATACCGAAATTTGACAAGAATAACGACCTGCCTCGCATATCCTCAGCACTACGCCGCCTTGCCACAGCAGCCAGCGGAAACCTCGGCTCAGATTGCTACATTCATGCTGCTATCGCCCAAGAGATACTGAACCGCTTGGGAGTGTCTTCAAAACTAGTTGCTGGATACGCCGCCTGGAGGGTTGGCAAAGGTGACGGTGATGTAATCTTGCATGCTTCATTTCCACACATGCCGCCGCAACCTGGAGCAGTCGCTTACCATGTTTGGCTTGAGAGCAATAATCATCTTATCGATTTCACCACGTACCAACTCCGGCGCAAAGCAATTCAGATGGATAAACTGGACGGCGGATCAACGACAGTAAAGTGGTGCCCAGATTATTTGGCCGTTCCGAAAAAATCTGTTTCCACCCTTCGCGCTGTAATCCAATTACGTGCCGGAATGTATTTCTACAAACAGGATAAGGAAATTGAAAATTTAATCATATCTGCTGCGCATCCACTTGATGCTGATGACATCAACACTGCTTGGCTGTTATATCAGAACCAGGAATTATGCGTATTCGGCCCGAACAACATGTACCACGATGAACAATTTATCCGGGAAGATGTTGAATGGGGCTTGCGTGGTCATGATTGACCAACTACCGGCTGTATAAATCACCTCACACATATAAATACTGCCGAACATGATAATACTTGACCCGTGTTAACCTGGGTGTTAACATTACGACATGATACGTAACGTTAAATTCTATAAAACATCAGACGGGTATTGTCCTGTGCAAGAGTTCATTGAGAGTCTTTCTGGCAAGGCTGCTCAAAAAGTTACTTGGACGCTGGCATTACTGGAAGAGTTGGAAATATTACCTTCCACCTATTTCAAAAAGCTTGTCAACACAGATGGAATCTGGGAAGTAAGGATTGCTCTGGGATCAAACATTTATCGTATCTTCTGTTTCTTTGCTGGCAATTCGGTTGTGATCCTAACTCATGGCTTAGTGAAGAAAACCCAGAAAACACCGCCTGGCGAAATTGAACGGGCTGAAGCGTACAAACAAGAGTATTTGTTACGGAGGAAATGAGCATGAGCGATTTAAGAGTATATATTGATGGCAGGAAAAAACGTGATCCTGAGTTTGCCGAAAACTACGACAAAGGCTTTCAGGATTTCAAGCTTGGTGTAATGCTTCGTCAGGCTCGTGAAGATGCTGGCCTTACTCAGGAGGAGCTTGCAGTTAGAATTAGCACCAAAAAAACTGCCATTTCAAGAATTGAGAATCATGCGGAGGATATGAAGCTTTCTACCCTCGAAAAGTTTGCCAATGCTCTTGGGAAACAGCTGACAATTTCTGTCGCCTGATTTGACATCAATTTCGGAATCGAACCGGCTGCATAATTCACCATCACACATAAAAAAAGTACTGTACCGAATCTCTTGATTCGTTTACATTACTAACCAGTACACCCAAGTACACCGACCGGTACACCGGCTTCATGGGTTCGATGGTAACTCGTTAGCGATTACGCCCACAGTTTCAATAGGTTACGGAATACATAAGGATCGATTCCATTCCGTCCCTGGGCACCATAAAATCAAGCACTTACGAGAGATTGTAGGTGCTTTTTCTTTTTGTTGTACCACTATTGTACCAAATGGAAGAATGTCGACTGTATAAAAGATCATAAGACAGTATCAAAGAATATAGTACAGACCATCCGACTCTATTGCCATCTCTGGCACTATTCACATACAAAAGTTGCACTTAAGACTTGAATCCGCCTTTGACTTTAAACAGCTCGGATCTTGAATGATCATATTGCGGCTTTTTGCAATTTGATCATGAGAGACCGAATACAGCTCTGTCACTTTCAGCAACTCTATTCCCTTGGTCGATCATCATCTATATACCGGAATGCTCCGTAGCAACTCTCAATATGTAACAACCAACACAACCAATAAATAACAAAAAAGATCGCTTGGTCTATGTCACTGCTGCCATAATCTCTTGGCAAACAAGCTACATATCAATATTCTGGTACAATATTGGTACAACAGATTTATCAACTAATTGTTAATTATAGTAGTCCACGCTCAACGAAACTCAAATATTCACCGTCACCTACGATTATATGATCAAGAACCTTAATCCCCATGATTTCACCAGCTTCCTTTAATCGTCTGGTAATGGAGATATCTTCACTACTTGGCGTTGGATCTCCAGTAGGATGTTGATGAATCAGAATTACTGCAGCTGCATTTGATAGGCATGCTGTTTTGAATACTTCTCGTGGATGTACGATGCTCTGATTGAGACTTCCGATACTTACGAGATCCATGCAGATAATCCGGTTTTTGCCGTCTAAATGTGCTGTGATGAACATTTCCTTTGTTTCGTGCATCAGAAATGAAAATGTCTCATATATTTGTGATGGTGCTGTAAATCGTTGTCCAGTCTTCAGATAATTGGCGATATCCTCTTTAACGATGAGGGTTTCGTAAACTGCCTTGATTTGTCTGAGCTTGATTGTTCGGGATTTAGTGCTTACTTCCTCTATTCCGAATAATGTATCGATAGTCATTGTATTCTCCTTGAAATAGTAAAGGCAGGCTTTGGCGGCCTGCCTCATTTGATTGGTTGAGTGTGAGTGGTAGGGAGTGGGAGTCTTTCTACACGTAAGGAGGACTACATATTTTCTTCTCGTTCCGTAAAGCAGATGCAGCAGTAACCGTGGTCGTAGTCATAGGTAAAAGCCTGGCACTCTTCGCACCAGTAAAGCAGTCGGTTTATACTCATGGTAATTTCCCCTTTAGAATCTGGATTCGTAGATTTCCCAGGATTTACATTCACCCTGGTGATAACAGTTATTGTCGTACAACATGGCATCAGGACAACCGGTACATGGATAGTTTCCCTGCCAGGCAATTCCTGTCTGATTAAGTCCAAAAGGTAAACGCCTAACCGCATCTGCTGCTGTTGCCTGCCAGTCGATCGATGAGAGCGATTTCTTAACGATAAAGAAGATCTCCCGTAGTTCCTGATAGGTAACTGTTTCCAAATCAACTTCATCAGCAATTGCGGCTAACAGGTCATGGTTGGTAATTGTAAAAGCAGCATCTTCTGGAAAAATGTCCAATTCGGTAATTCTTTCGAGTAATCTGTTCATCAGATAATCTCCTTTTGTCGCAGAAATAGGAAAAGGCGCTCTCCCTTTGTTGGGATGCGCCTTTCTCTTTTGGTACTGTATCTTTGGTTCAAATCAGCTGTTACGAAGTATCGAACATGGGTAACTCCTTTCTCTTTAGCTTAAAAGAGGTATTGTCTGGATGTTTTCAGATGAATATGAACGAGCATAAACTCCCGCAAATTCATATCTAGCTGATATTACTGATAAACTTATTTTAGTAATTATTGGCACATCTGATGCTCAATACTTCTGCAGAAAGCAAAATCTTCAGGAGGAAATTCAAAATGAGAAAAATCATTTCCACCATCGTTGCAGTTGCTATTATTTCAAGTATGTCAGTCAATACAGCCAGTGCCAGTAGTCGTGGAATAAATCCTCTCTGGGTTCCGGTAGCAATACTCTCTACTCTAGCCGCAGTTGCAATTACTCAACCGACTGTAGTTGAACAACGAGTCACTTATGAGCCAAGACCCACCAGAGTTATAGTATATGAAGAACCTCGGCAGCATCGTCATGTGCGCCATTATGAGCGTGATCGTGGGTATGAAGTAGCACGGTATCGTGAACGAGAATATCGGTACCAGTAAGATTCCCACATCAGGCTTTGTAAAACGCCCCTTCAGGTTACTTGCCTCCAGGGGCGTTGGCACATCATACATTAGCTATTTCATCTCTGAGACAATTTCATCTGCTACCTGTACTGCCAGATCATCCATAAAATCACACGGTAGATTTGCAATAACTTTTCTGGAAATTTCATCCAAATCACAGGTATCAGCCACAGCCCTTGCGATATCATCCATATCCAGGTGACCAGTAATTTCAGAAATTACGTCAGCGTGATCAATCTCATCAGCTATATCTGAACTACAAATATCAAGATCAGCTGCTATTTCGATATAGTCCAAATCGTCAAGCACAATACCGGCAACTTCATTTATCAGGTTACTGTTGTTAGCTACTTTGTTTGCTACGTTGGCCTTAATCTTATCCATCATCATTTGTTTGAAGTTCATGGTGTATGTCTCCTTTTAGTTAGTTGAAATGCAGAAGGGGCCGCCAATTGAATGGCAAGCCCCTTTCTGTTCAGTATAATTCAAATTATTGTGGGTACACTCATACAAAGGCACCCACTCCCTACCACTCGCTACTGAAGTTGATTCATGACTCACCCTCAGTAAATGATTTCCCAAGGATATAGTCAGCACTGGCTTGAGCCCTGGCAGCTGCAACCACGATTGCCTTCTTGTCTTTCCGGATTACATTCAGCCATCCATCAATATACGAAGCTGCAAGATCAATCGTCTGATTACTGATACCGGCAACTCCGCAGAGCATTGAGGAAGTTAGTTCCGCTATAAGCTCTTCAGAACCATAAGCTTCAGATCCAAACTCATTTACTTCCATTACTTCCTTACGGGCTAAACGTGATTGATGACCTGTTGCATGTCCCATTTCATGAAACAGTACGGAATAATACTCCACGTTCTTTTCGAATCTGTCTTCGTAGGGCATTCTGATTCTGTCGCTAATTGGAGAATAACTGGCACGATTGCCGCCATAACTGATCTCAGGACGATCTTTCATTCCTGATATGATCTGTTCTGCTTTCTCAATGGGAGTGAACTGATAGGTTGGAACTTCGATAGTAGGAGAGGTGATTCCGTCACACTGTTCCAGATTGAAGAGGTTATAATACTTCAGAATTGGTGCTGATCGACTGTACTGTTTTTCAGATGTCACGGGTGTCACAGGTGTCACGACTTCTTGATCTGTTTCCCCTGTTCCACCTGTTTCCTGTTTTGAAGGTAGCTTCCAGAAAACACATAAGCTGGATTTTTCACCTTTACGGACGTTTCCACCTTTTTCTACTGCCTGTTTATAGGTTACCCAATATGGAGAGCTGTACTGCTGATACCCCAATAGTAGTGTGTTGATTCCCCGATATTCCTTTTTACTTATCAGGTTCTTTGGCATTCCCGATGATGTTGCCCACGGTTTCTTCCACGGTACTGTTCCCGATTCGAGAAGTGAAATGATTCTGTCTGTTACGATTTGATACACGTCCATGATGTTTCTCCTTTCGATAGTTTTGGCTGGCCAGCCATCGAAAAGAAAAAAATGCCCAAGGGCGTTAGCCGATGGGCGTTGGAGCAATGAAGTATTTTTGAAATTTAGACCGGAGGGGTCGCAAATAGTCCGATGGGAGTCCCGTTTCCTTTAGTTCACCAGGGTTTCAGAATTTCTCGATGAGTTGAATTACTGAGGGGTGGTAGAATATGTTGTTTTTTGGATTACGAAAATCCGTTTGTTGAATTATTTAAGTATATTCAATTTAACACTTGACAGAATACAACATTGTTTTGTATACGAGAGAACATTCTCACATAAAATATGAGGGTACATATCATGGGGTGACGACGTCCCACAACAATTGCCATCCAGACCTTCCTGTATTTAATAGTTCTCCGCAGACTAGTTTAAACAATCCGTCGCTGAAGTCATTCTTCGCTTTAAATCAGAATCTCCCACTATTACAAAGTAGTACTTATTTTGCATTAGCTAACGAAAATATCCTTATTAATTCAAGATTATATGGAGGGAGTCGCTATGAATCTTATCATATCAATTCGTAGTCTCGGTTTTGCTTTTCTAGTACTTACTATTTTGTCGTGTGGTGAAGAAGACAAGCCGAAAGGAGCATGTACTAAATCAATATATTAATATTTTTCCAAAGTTAGAAATTGTTTGTTATGACGGTCAAACTGAATATGATTGTAGCCGTCATAAAGAGAATTCCGGCACTTATGCGAATACAGTGATTTGGTATAAAGACAAAAGTTGTTCATCTATTTTAGGCACAAATTCACAAAGCACAGAGACAGCAAGCAGCGATACTACAAGTGGTGGTTCTATAACTGATGGTAGTGGACATGTTCTTATGGAACAACTCTTGCTACTCCACAAATTTTAGGGCTAATATTGTTAGTCAGACTGGCAATACATACACCATTTCAGCTAGTTGGTCATCAGCAACTTGTGCTACCAAATATGGTTTAGAATTACGTAACAAATAGGTGCTCTTGCCTCCAGTGATATGGCAAATCCAACAGGCACTTCAGATACATTTACAGCTTATGTTAATCCTTCTTCATTGCCAATTCAAGCCTACGTTTGCGCGGAAAGTGGCGCTGCAGATAGTCCTAAGGCATGCGTTCCATTAAATTGAACTTTTACAAATGCGGCAACAACTCGAAACAAAGGATAGCAGTAGCGACTGATAAAGCTATACACCTATTCACCAAAATAGAATTTAACTCAAGACTGAATTCATAATGAATTTAAATGTTATCAATAGAACCTATTTTGCTGGCGCTAACTAAAATCGCCTCTCGTTTATATATGTGGAGAGTTGCATGAGTAAAAAGCGAAGTGAATTTGTGAGTAATATAAACGTGGTTATATGTTTGATGTTTTGCATATCCTTAATAAGTGGTTGTGCAAACAAAACTATTTCTTTCAGTAATGTTGAACTGGATAAAGAATATAAACTCATCAAGGGGATGAAATTTTTTAATCAAGACCCCGACAAGTGTTCAATAGCTGCAATGAAATCAATTTGTGATTATCACAAAATTGAATGCAACAACCTCGACACCATCTTTGACCAATCGATTAAAGGTACTAGACTTGTTTCATTATTAAATTATGCACATAATAAATTCGAGTACGTTTTTGAAATTGCCTCAAATGAGGAAATTTACAAATCTGTTAGCAATGGTATTCCAATAATATTGCTTAGAAATAATCATTATTACCTAGTGGTGGGTTACAGTAATGATCGCAAATATTTATTGTCAAACAATGGCGATGCTGGATATTTGAAAATTGCCCCGGTTAATTCAGGAGATGACATCCTATTAATTTTAAAACCCCGAAGGGTTTCTATCCAGAGCTCGGGAACATCCATAAGGAGACTGCTATGAAAATCAAGAGATCTATCGGTTCCATTCTTGTTGTTACATCTGCTTTAATGTTTTTTGGAAAACCAGCATATTCTCAAGTTGAATCTTTCCCAATGAAAAGAAACGAGGCGGTAGAAATCATCAATACGGCTATGGATGATAATAACTTTAAAACATATTTTATTAATCAATTTGGGAGTGAAGACGTTTTCAGGAGCAAACTAAATGGCGCTTCAGATGATAAATTAATTGCCTTAGCGAGTCAGATAAACATTTTAAATCAGGCTGGAGGTGATTCAGGAGGAGAGGTTGCTGGTGCTATTGCAGGTACTGCATATGTTATAATAGTAGTAGGTGTTTTAGTGTTTGCAGTCATGCTTGCTATGTGAATATAGATACTGACGTTGCCTGGGCAGTCCTGATGTTAATGAAATGGGTGTTGAGGGTTTCTCAACTTTGTATTTAGATGTGTGCTGTCAATAGTGGACACCATAAATGTGGTTAAACTGCCATTTTTTGTATGTAGTAATTCTTCTCGTATGTGGCTGGAGAAATATATCCAAGTCTTGCTTGTCTTCTCTGGCGATTATAAAATATTTATATATATTCAATGATTTCCTGTTTCG